>NZ_JBQEOV010000007.1:0-246009 GCF_052045435.1 Acidovorax sp. 22279 | reverse complement strand
CGGTGCTGCTGCCTTCTTGGCGGGTGCAGCCTTCTTCGCAGCTACAGCCTTCTTGGCAGGAGCGGCTTTCTTTGCCGGTGCTGCTGCCTTCTTGGCAGGTGCAGCCTTCTTGGCGGCTACGGGTTTGGCCGTTGCAGCCTTTTTCGCGGGAGCAGCCTTCTTAGCGGCCGGTTTTTTCGCAGTTGCCATCATGTTCTCCTTGGGTCAATTTGCAAAGAGCACTTCCTGTCTGCAGTGGACAGAGAGCGATCCATGGAGATGGATGAAAACTCCATCTCCATGAACACGGGAACGCCCCGCAGGGCAGCGCTCTGCGGCGCTGTCGTTGCTGGGCGTGGTGTAAAAATCCATGGTGGTGTGGCCTGCAAAAAAGGCGCTAGTCCCAGGACAGCGCACCACCGGACTGGTATTCAATAACCCGGGTCTCGAAGAAGTTGCGCTCCTTCTTGAGATCGATCATCTCGCTCATCCACGGGAACGGGTTCTCTTCATTGGGGAACAGCGTCTCCAACCCGATCTGCGTGGCACGGCGGTTGGCGATGTAGCGCAGGTAGCCCTTGAACATGGAAGCATTCATGCCCAGCACGCCACGGGGCATGGTGTCTTCGGCGTAGCGGTACTCCAACTCGACGGCCTTGAGGAACAGTGCCTTGATCTCGGCCTTGAACTCTGCGGTCCACAGGTGGGGGTTTTCGAGCTTGAGCTGATTGATCAAGTCGATGCCGAAATTGCAGTGCATCGACTCATCGCGCAGGATGTATTGGTACTGCTCAGCAGCGCCGGTCATCTTGTTCTGGCGACCCAATGCCAGGATCTGCGTGAAACCCACGTAAAAGAACAGGCCTTCCATCAGGCACGCGAAAACGATCAGCGACTTGAGCAGGGTCTGGTCGGTCTCGGGAGTGCCGGTTTTAAAAGACGGATCCATGATCGCTTCGATGAAGGGGATCAGGAATTCGTCCTTGTCGCGGATCGACTGGACTTCGTTGTAGGCGTTGAAGATTTCGCTTTCATCCAGACCCAGCGATTCGACGATGTACTGATACGCGTGGGTGTGAATCGCTTCTTCGAACGCCTGGCGCAGCAGGAACTGGCGGCACTCAGGGGCCGTGATGTGGCGGTACGTGCCCAGCACGATGTTGTTGGCGGCCAGCGAATCGGCGGTAACGAAGAAGCCCAGGTTGCGCTTGATGATGCGGCGCTCGTCTTCGGTCAGGCCGTTGGGGTCCTTCCACAACGCGATGTCACGCGTCATGTTCACCTCTTGGGGCATCCAGTGATTGGCGCAGGTGGCAAGATATTTCTCCCACGCCCACTTGTACTTGAAAGGCACCAGCTGGTTGACGTCGGTCTGGCCGTTGATGATGCGCTTGTCGGCAGCGTTCACACGGCGGTGTGCTGCTGCGGCGACGGGTGTGGTGGTGGCGCTTGCTGCTGGGGCCGAGGTGCTCAAAGGCTGCAGCGAAGGCGTCTGGAAAGCGAGAGGCGGTTGTCCCACCTGGCGGTTGTTGGGCAGACCGCCGTCCAGTTGATTTTGCGATGAGGGCTTGACTTCTTCGTCCCAGGTCAACATAGATTTTCCAGTGTTCGGATTATGAAAGCAGTGCTGCGAAAAGGAAAGCACTGAAGCGTTGTGCAGCAAGGTTTTGTTGCTTCACAGCACCGGAGCAACGCCTCGGGCGAGCCCGAGGCGTTGCTGGCAAAGTGCCTACTGGCAGGCCTCGCAGCCAGGATCGTCGATGGCGCAGAACTTGACGTCCGTGGCTGGCACAGCTGCAGCCTGCTGAGAGGCCGTTGCGGCAGCGGCTTCTAGCGGGTTTTGCTTGGCCGCTGCGGTGGCTGAAGCTGCCGATGCGCCGCTGTCATTGCCCGATGACACTGCATTGAGCTGGCGTGTGTTCACGGTGCTCATTTCGACGTGCGTCGCGCTTTGGGTGCGCAGGTAGTAGGTGGTCTTGAGGCCGCGCACCCACGCCAGTTTGTAGGTGTCGTCGAGCTTCTTGCCCGACGCGCCGGCCATGTAGATGTTGAGGCTCTGAGCCTGATCGATCCACTTCTGGCGGCGTGATGCGGCTTCCACCAGCCACTGGGGTTCGACTTCGAAGGCTGTGGAGTAGAGCGCCTTGATGTCCTGGGGCACGCGGTCGATGGGGTGCAGCGAACCTTTGAAGTGCTTGAGGTCCATGATCATCACGTCATCCCACAGGCCCAGGCGCTTGAGGTCACGCACCAGGCCGCCGTTGATCACCGTGAACTCGCCCGACAGGTTGGACTTGACCGACAGGTTGCCGAAAGAAGGCTCGATCGAGGCATCGACGCCAATGATGTTCGAGATGGTGGCCGTGGGGGCAATGGCGACGCAGTTGGAGTTGCGCATGCCGTCCAGTGCAATCTTCTTGCGCAGGGCATCCCAGTCCAGCGTGGACGAGCGGTCCACTTCCACATACCCGCCACGGGCCTGCGAGAGCATGTCCAGCGTGTCGAAAGGCAGGATGCCGCGGTCCCACAGCGAGCCTTTGTAGCTGGAGTATTTGCCGCGCTCTTTGGCTAGCTCGGTGGACGCCCAATAGGCGTAGTAGCAGATGGCTTCCATCGACTTGTCGGCAAATTCCACCGCCTCTTGCGAAGCGTAAGGAATGCGCAGCGCATACAGGCTGTCCTGGAAGGCCATCACGCCCAGACCCACGGGGCGGTGGCGCAGGTTGGAGTCGCGGGCCTTGTTGACTGCGTAGTAGTTGATGTCGATCACGTTGTCCAGCATGCGCATGGCCACGGTGATGGTCTTCTTGAGCTTGTCGTGGTCGATCTGGCCGTTCTTGATGTGCTGCAGCAGGTTCACCGAGCCGAGGTTGCACACGGCAGTTTCGGTGTCGCTGGTGTTGAGCGTGATCTCGGTGCACAGGTTAGAGGAATGCACCACACCGGCGTGCTGTTGGGGCGAGCGCACATTGCAGGCATCCTTGAACGTGATCCAGGGATGGCCGGTCTCGAACAGCATGGTGAGAATCTTGCGCCAGAGGTCCGTGGCCTGGATGGTCTTGGCGGGCTTGATCTCGCCGCGTGCAGCCTTTTCTTCGTAGGCCACATAGGCCTTTTCAAAGTCGGCGCCAAACAGATCGTGCAGGTCGGGCACGTTAGAAGGGGAGAACAGCGTCCAGGTGCCCTTTTCCATCACGCGGCGCATGAACAGGTCAGGGATCCAGTTGGCCGTGTTCATGTCGTGCGTGCGGCGGCGGTCGTCGCCGGTGTTCTTGCGCAGTTCCAGGAACTCTTCGATGTCCAGGTGCCAGGTTTCCAGGTAGGTGCAGACGGCGCCCTTGCGCTTGCCGCCCTGGTTCACGGCCACTGCCGTGTCGTTGACCACCTTGAGGAAGGGCACCACGCCCTGCGATTCGCCGTTGGTGCCCTTGATGTGCGAGCCCAGGGCGCGCACGCGGGTCCAGTCGTTGCCCAGGCCTCCGGCAAACTTGGACAACAAGGCGTTTTCCTTGATCGACTCGTAAATGCCATCGAGGTCGTCGGGCACCGTGGTCAGGTAGCAGCTCGACAGCTGCGAGCGCAGCGTGCCGCTGTTGAACAGCGTGGGGGTGGACGACATGAAATCGAACGACGAGAGCACTTCATAGAACTCGATGGCCCGTGCTTCGCGGTCGGTTTCGTTGAGCGCCAGGCCCATGGCCACGCGCATGAAGAAGGCTTGGGGCAGCTCGATGCGGGTCTTCTTGACGTGCAGGAAGTAGCGGTCGTACAGCGTCTGCAGGCCCAGGTAGTCGAACTGCAGGTCGCGCTCGGCCTTGAGCGCGGCGCCCAGGCGGTTCAGGTCGTATTGCTTGAGCAGGCGCTCGTCCAGCAGCTCGTTGTCCACCCCCTTCTGAATGAAGGTGGGGAAATAGTCCTTGTAGGCCTGGCCCATGTTGCTCTGGGCTACGTCACGCCCCAGCACCTCGCGCACGATGGTGTGCAGCAGCAGGCGGGCCGTGGCGTAGGTGTAGTCAGGATCTTTTTCGATCAGGGTGCGGGCCGCCAGAATGGACGCCTTGTAGACCTCGTCCATGGGAACGCCGTCATACAGGTTGCGCATGGTCTCTGCGACGATGGGGGCTGCCTGGATGTCGGCGCCCAGGTTGGCGCAGGCCGACTCGATCAAGGCGTGCAGGCGCAGGATGTCCAGCTGCACGCGTTGGCCGTTGTCGATCACGTGCAGCACCGGGGTGGCGGGTGCTAGCTGTTCCAGGTGGTGAGCGCGCTCCTGCGTGCGGCGCTCGCGGTACAGCACGTAGGCACGGGCGACTTCATGGTGCTCGCCGCGCATCAGGCCCAGTTCGACCTGGTCCTGCACATCTTCAATGTGGAAGGTGCCGCCGCCAGGACGCGAGCGCATGAGGGCGCGGACCACGTTCTGGGTGAGCGTATCCACTACCTCACGCACGCTGGCAGAGGCAGCGCCCTGCGTGCCGTGCACTGCCAGAAACGCCTTCATCATCGCCACCGCAATTTTTTGGGGCTCGAACGGCACTACCGCGCCGTTGCGGCGAATGATCTGGTAATGCGTGAGCGGGTGCCCGGAAGCTGCGGCCGCCGCAGCGTGCGTGGCGGCATCCGCAGAGGCGGTGGGCGATGGGGAAGGCGTGTTCAAAGCAGCTTGCATGGGGGTCCTCTTCTGTGGGCTGTCTGGGGTGGGCGTGCGGCCTGGAGTGCCGCCGCAGTGTGTGGGTGCTGCACCGGACTTCAGTCTGGTGCACACTATATATGGTGTGTCGAGGCGGTTCAAGACACTACCGGTAGTGTACCGCCGGAATGAGTCCCCAAAACCGAAACAGCATGTTCTCAACCCCGTTGCGTACGCAACCGGTGCCTATGGCGAGCCCTTGTGAATGCGATGTGGGCGATGCAAAACCGTGCAGTGGCGTACCTTGGCGGCGGATTTCCTGCGCCAGGCCGCGCAGCGCTTGGCTGCAAAAATATGTGCAAGCGCACAAAGAAAAAAATGCCTTGATGCGCCCGTACGACAGTGAAAGTGCGGCGTCAGCGAAGCTGCAAGGGGTCCGCCCGCGTGTTCAGCGGGAATCGCTGCGCAGGCCAGTCCAACGCCCCTTGCAGTCGTGGCCAGTCAAAGCCCGGGCCTGGGTCCAACTTACGTCCCGGGGCAATGTGTTCATGCCCTGCGATGTGCTCGATGGGATAGCGCAGCGCAATGTCCTGACAGACCCTGGCCAGGGTTTCGTACTGTGCCGACTCGAAGTGCAGGCCCTCCAGGCCTTCCAGTTCAATGCCGATGGAATCGTCGTTGCACTGGCTTCTCCCCCGGTAGAACGATTGCCCGGCATGCCAGGCGCGCAGGTCACAATCCACAAACTGCCACAGCACCCCGGTGCGCTCGATGAAAAAATGCGCGGACACCTGCAATCCGCGGATGCCCTGGTAGTAGGGGTGCGCATCCCAGTCCAGGGTGTTGGTGAACAGCTGTTGCACGGCACCGCCGCCGTATTCGCCCGGCGGCAGGCTGATGGAATGCACTACGATCAGATCGATTTGCGAGGTCTGTACCGGGCGCGGCCCGTGGTTCGGAGATGCGAGCCGCTGAGCGGTCCTGTACCAGCCGCCCTCCCAGGGCGCCATGTCTGCCGCTGGTGCACCTTCAGCCCAGTTCGTCATGCGGGTCCTGGTCATTGGGCACGGCGATGTTCAGACGGGCGATGCGGTAGCGAATCTGGCGCAGGCTGATGCCCAGGCGTGCGGCGGTGGCGGTACGGTTGAACCCGGCTTCTTTCAGCGCGCGGATCAGGATCTCCCGCTCCTGCTGGTCCAACCAGGCCTGCAGGTCGCTGGGCAGTGGCACCGTGCAGCCGTTGGCCAGGGGCTGAGGGCCCTGGCCTGTGTCTGCAGACGTCGAAGCGTGGGGCCCGGCAGAGAAGGCGGCGGACACCGCCGATCCCTCGGGCGCTGGCACAAGCGTGGGCGGTGCCGGGCGTGCCATCTGCACATCTGACGCGCCGCTTGGCGCATCCACCTGCAACTCGTCCCCGTCGCTCAATGCCACTGCGCGGTGCAGCAGATTTTCCAGCTCGCGGACGTTGCCGGTCAGTGGGTGGGCGGCAATAGCGTTCAGTGCCCGGTCGGTGAGTTGGGGCACCGGCATGCCCGACTCGTGGGCAATGCGGGTGAGCAGCGCTGCGCACAGTGCGGGCAGGTCCTCGCGGCGCTCGCGCAGCGGCGGAATGACGATCTCGATCACATTGAGCCGGTAGTACAGGTCCTGGCGGAACCGGCCGGCCTGCACATCGGCCGCCAGATCGCGGTGGGTGGCGCTCACAATGCGCACATCCACCGTCTCTTCCTGGGTGGAGCCGAGTGGCCGCACGCTGCGCTCCTGGATGGCGCGCAGCAGCTTGGACTGCATGGCCAGCGGCAGGTCGCCGATTTCGTCGAGGAACAATGTGCCCCCGCGTGCGGCCTGGAAGTAGCCGTCACGGTCTTGCGACGCGCCGGTGTAGGAGCCCTTGCGGGCACCAAAAAATTCAGCTTCCAGCAGGTTCTCGGGGATGGCCCCGCAGTTCACGGCGACCAGGGGCCCGTCAGCACGCTGGCTGCTGGCATGCAGGGCTTGGGCCACCAGCTCCTTGCCCGTGCCCGACTCGCCATGGATCAGCACCGGCGCCATGCCACGCGATACCTTGGCCACGCGCTGCTTGACGTTGCGGATGGCGTCGGACTCGCCCACGAGGCGGTCCAGGGCGGCGTTGGCGTTGCCGAATTCGCCGGTCGCCGCCGCTGCATTGGTAGACCGGCTGGAGCCGTTGTTGCGTGCCGCACGCGGCGGTGGAACCCCGCCCGTGCCCTGGATGGCTGAGGCCACCACCGAGCGGAACTGCTTGAGGTCCACGGGCTTGGTGAGGTAGTCGAAGGCCCCTGCGCGCAGCGCCTCGACCGCGTTCTCTGCCGAGCCGTAGGCGGTCATGACCACGCAGCGTTCGCGCCGTTGCTGGTCGCGCAGATCCTGCAGCAGCTCCATGCCAAACCCGTCGGGCAGCCGCATATCGGTAATCACGGCGTCAAAGCGGTGGGCCTTGAGTTGATCACGCGCCTCCTGGACGCTCGACGCGGTCTCGACCCGGTACCCCTCGCGCAGCAGGGTGAGCTCGTACAGGGTGCGCAGATCGGGTTCGTCGTCAACGACAAGGATGGAGGCGGCAGGGGCGTTCATGGAGGCGGCAGTCAGACCACGATGGTGTCAAACAAGGTGGCATTGTCGGCGGGGCGGGTCGTGCGGCGGAAGCCCACAGTAAAGGCGTTGCCTCCGATGTCACCGCGTGCGGTGTGGCGGTTCAGGCGCTGGTAGCTGATGGAGGCGCCATGGCGCTGGCACAGCTCCCGGCAAATATAGAGGCCCAGGCCACTGGAGCGGCTCTCCGACGAGAAGAAGGGCTCGAACAAATGCCGCTCCACGGATTTGTCCATCGGGGCACCGTCGCTCCACACCTGCAGGCTGACCTGGCCAGCGGGCGTGTTGCGCGTGGTCACTGACAACGAGTCGGGCTCCGGGCCCATGTAGCGCAGGGCGTTGTCCAGCAGGTTGACGAGCACCCGACGCAGGTGCTCGGCGTCAAACTCCACCTGGATGGCGCCCGTGTCCAGCGACACCAGGGCGCGCCGCCGGGCGGGGTCCTGGGCCTGCCAGTCGTTCCAAATCTGGGCGACCGTCTCGTCCAGCGCCACGGTCGAGGCTGGGGCATGGCTGATCTGGTGCTGTACGCGGGCAATGTCCAGCACCTCTTCGGCGATGCGGGCCAGGCGGTCGGCGTTTTGCTGCACCATGTGCGCCAGCCGTTTTTGTGCGGGGTCGTGCAGGTCTTCTTCCAGCAGGGCATTGGCCTGCACGATGGCCGCCAGCGGGTTGCGGATCTCATGGGCCACCGCGGCGGACATGCGGCCCATGGCCGCGAGTTTTTCGGTGCGCAGCCGCGCTTCCATTTCCCTCAGGTCGTGCAGGAACATCACGCACAGCCGCTCGGAGCGCGTTTGCAAGGCCGCGTTGCGGGTGGATGTGAGCCAGGTGCGCACATGCAGACCGGTGGGGCTCTGGCCTTCGTGCAGCAGATCGACGTCGGCCGTCTGGGGTTGTTCGTGCCGGAAGGTGCGCCGCGCCAGGATCACCAGGGGGTGCCACGGCGCGGTGGAGGTCAGGGCAAACGGTAGCTCGGTCAGTGCCATGCCGCCCAGAAGCTGCAGCCCTGCGGGGTTGGCAATGCGCACCACGTCGGTCTCGTCCACCACCAGCACCCCGTCGGTCAGGTTCTGGATGACCAGTGCACTGACCTGCGTTTGCACGCGCGCTGCGATCTGGCTTTGTTGTGCCACTTCCTGTTCGCGCGCCAGGCGGGTGGCCAGCTGGTGCACCAGATAGCTCACGATGAAGTAGCCTGTGCCGGTCAGTGCACTTTGCAGGTAGCGCTGGCCTTCGTCTCCTGTGCTGTACTGCCCCACCCACCACGCCCAGCCCAGCAGCAGCAGCGTGACTGCGGCGGTGGTGCCCAGGGCCAGGGTCAGCGTGCCCATGACCGCTGCGATCAGGATGGGCAGGCCGAACAGGGGCGTGTAGTTCATGGTGCCCGCATGCAGCAACTGCAGCGCAGTGATTGCCGCCAGGTCCACACCAATGGAAGGCAGCCACTGCGGGCCGGCGCTGGGCGACGGGGGGGCCTTGCGCGACAACACCCGCAGTACCACGGTGGCTACGAGGTAGGCCACGCAGACCGCGAGCACTGAAGGCGCCGCCGCTTGATTGATCAGCTGCCCGGCCCCCTGCAGCACCAACAGTGCCAGGGCTACCATCACGCGGCCCGTCAGAAAACCGAGCCACAGCCGTGCGAAGGGGGCTTCTGCGGAAGGCGGCAGTGGGCCTGCGGGCGCTGCTTGCATGGTCACAACGGGAAGGCGTCGCTCAGGCCGGGCCCATGCGCCGGTGCTCGGCGCTGCAATAGGCCTGATTGCCCAGCATCAGTGCCTCGGCCTGCGGGATGTGCACGCCGCAGTGCGCGCAGGCCAGCATGTCCTGCGGTAGGGCTGGCGGTGTAGGGGGCGCTTTGGGCGCCGCCGCATCAGGGGCGCGGCGGCTGCGCCAGATACCCACCGCCACCGCGATGACGACCAACAAGACCAGGTACTTCATGCGCTGCGGCCCAGAACAACTTCCAATACAAAACGCGAGCCCACATAGGCCAGCAGCAGCAGGGCCGAGCCTGCATACAACACACGCACCGCATTGCGGCCCCGCCAGCCAAAGCGGGCACGGCCCAGCAGCAACGTGGCGAAGGTCAGCCACGAGAGCATCGAGAACACGGCCTTGTGGTCCCAGCGCCAGGCCCGGCCATACAGCGTCTCGCCAAACAGCCACCCGGCCAGCAAGGTGGCGGTGAGCAGCACAAACCCCGCCGTCACGAACCGGAAGGTCAGTCGCTCCAGTGTCAGCAGTGGGATGCCGCTGTGCGGGTCTTCAGCCTGCCGGATGTGGCGTTCGGCGCGTGTCATGAGCCAAGCGTGCACCACCGCTGCCGCAAACAGGCCATAACACGCAATGCCCAGCGCCAGGTGCAAAGGCAGCCAGGCGGATGCGGTCACGTGCAAGGGCTGCCCAGGGAACAGCATGGCCAGCACAATGGCTGCCGCGCCCAGGCCTGCCAGCACCCAGCGCGACTGCATTTGCGGAAACAACTGCCGCTCCACGGCATACACCGTGAGCACCAGCCACGCGGTCATCGACAGCGCAGGCGCAAAACCGAACCGGGGCGCATCGCCCCACAGGCCCCAGACCAGCACGGCGCCGTGCAGCAACCACGCGACCAGCAGTGCATTGCGCGCTGCTGCAGCCCCCAGGCGGGAGGCCGCAGCGGCCGGCACGGCATAGGCCACGGCAGCGGCCAGGGCCAGCAGCCAACTGACGGGGGAGCTACTCGTTAAAATCATGGGCACAGTTTAGCCTTTCGCCCACCGCCAGCGCCCTGGCGGGGCCGCGCGCACAACGCCGTTGTTGACGGCGCGCAGCCAATACCGGAAACACCCCTATGGCCTCCGCCCTTACCGACAAACTCACGCGCCTCGTCAAGGAGATGCGTGGCCAGGCCCGCATTACCGAGTCCAATGTCACGGACATGCTGCGCGAAGTGCGCATGGCGCTGCTCGAAGCCGACGTGGCCCTGCCCGTGGTGCGCGACTTCATCGCCCGCGTCAAGGAAAAGGCCCTGGGCCAGGAGGTGCTGGGTTCGCTCAAGCCCGGGCAGACGCTGGTCAGCATCGTCAACCGTGAACTCGCCGCCACCATGGGCGAGGGCGTGGCCGACATCAACCTGGCCGCCCAGCCGCCTGCCGTGATCCTGATGGCCGGCCTGCAGGGCGCGGGCAAGACCACCACTACGGCCAAGCTGGCCAAGCACCTGATTGAAAAGCGCAAGAAAAAGGTGCTGACCGTGTCGGGCGACGTGTACCGCCCGGCCGCCATCGAGCAGCTCAAGACCGTGACCAAGCAGGCCGGTGCCGAATGGTTTCCCAGCACGCCCGACCAGAAGCCGCTTGACATTGCCCACGCCGCACTCGACTACGCCAAGAAGCACTACTTTGACGTGCTGCTGGTCGATACGGCCGGTCGCCTGGCCATCGACGAAGCCTTAATGAAGGAAATCAAGGACCTGCACGCCGCGCTGAACCCGGTCGAAACTTTGTTCGTGGTCGATGCCATGCAGGGCCAGGACGCCATCAACACCGCCAAGGCCTTCAAGGAGGCGTTGCCCCTCACCGGCATCGTGCTCACCAAGCTCGACGGCGACTCGCGCGGTGGTGCTGCACTGTCGGTGCGCCAGATCACGGGGGCGCCCATCAAGTTTGCGGGTGTCTCGGAGAAGATCGACGGCCTGGAAGTGTTCGACGCAGAGCGCCATGCAGGCCGCATTCTGGGCATGGGCGACATCGTGGCGCTGGTGGAGCAGGTCACGGCCGGGGTGGACATGGAGGCCGCACAAAAGCTGGCGGCCAAGGTCAAGAGCGGTGACGGCTTCGACCTGAACGACTTTCTCTCGCAGATCCAGCAGATGAAGCAGATGGGCGGGCTGTCGAGCCTGATGGACAAGCTGCCCTCCCAGCTCACCGCCAAGGCGGGTTCGCTGGACATGGACAAGGCCGAAAAAGACATCAAGCGCAAGGAAGGCATCATCCAGAGCATGACGCCCCTGGAGCGCCGCAAGCCCGAACTCATCAAGGCCACGCGCAAGAAGCGCATCGCCAACGGGGCGGGTGTGCATGTGCAGGAAGTCAACCGCTTGCTCAAGGAGTTCGAGCAGATGCAGGGCATGATGAAAAAGATGAAGGGCGGCGGCCTGATGAAGATGATGAAGAAGATGGGCGGCATGAAGGGCATGGGCGGCGGAGGCATGCCCAAGATGCCTTTCTGAAGGGTTTTCAAGCCTTTTTGGCACCAGGCGCTACAAACATATGCCTGGAATGCTATGAAAATATGAGTGAATAAAAAAGCCGACATGCGTCGGCTTTTTTTGTGGGTCGGTGGATGGTGGCTCTGCGCGGTGCCTCAGGCTGCTTGCAACGCCACGGGCCGTGCCAGCCGGCTGGCGTGCAACCAGGCACGGCGCAGTACTGGAGGGGACCACGACTCCTCGGGAATCAGCAGCAGTCGCTGCGCACGCAGCGCCCGGCCCAGTGCGATCTGGCTTGTCCACACCGCCAGCGGAATCGCCAGCGCCAGCGGCAGGCCCACGGGCATCAGCCACAACAGCGCGCTGCTGTCGATCAGCGCCACGCCCGCAGCCAGCAGGGCGATCACCGCGCTCATGGGAGCGAGCTGGCGCACGGCGTGGCGCCAGGACACGGCATGGGCTTCGCGCGGGGGCGACTTCCACTCCAACTTCAGGCCAGTCAACGCGATCAACACAAACAACGAATGCGCCAGCATGCGCACCGGCGCCTGCAGGATGGCCATGACGCTCTCCAGCACGGCGCTCTTGAGCAGGCTGAAAGCGCCGCCGTACTGCTTTTGCTCGCGGCGCATGAACACTGCGGCCACGCCCAGGATGCGCGGCAAGAACAGCAGGCACAAGGTCCAGACCCACAGGGCGAGCAGCTCGGCGGGCAGGATGTGCCAGTCCGCTACCAGCTTGGCGCCCGACAGCCACAGCGCCGTACCGAGAGTCATGAAGGCCAGCCACAGCGGCGCCGACAGATAGGCCATGGCACCAGTGACGAACATGGACCGATGCACCGCGTGGATGCCTGGCTCGGCCATCAGGCGCGCGTTCTGAAGGTTGCCCTGGCACCAGCGGCGGTCGCGCTGCAGTTCGGCCAGCAGGTCGGGCGGCTGTTGCTCATAGCTGCCGATCAGGTCCCCCACCAGCCACACGTGGTAGCCGGCGCGGCGCATGAGGGCGGCCTCTACGAAGTCGTGCGACATGATGCCGCCGGCCAGGCCCCCCTTGCCGGGGATGGGCGCCAGCGCGCAGTGCTGCATGAACGGTGCCACGCGGATGATGGCGTTGTGGCCCCAGTAGTGCGATTCGCCCAGCTGCCAGTACTGCATGCCTAAAGTGAACAGACGACCCGTGACGCGCGAGGCGAATTGCTGCGCGCGGGCGTGCAGCGTCACATGGCCGATGGCCTGCGTAGCGGTCTGAATGATGCCGGCCGTGGGGTTGGCTTCCATCAGCTTGGCCATGGAGATGATGCAGTCGCCGCTCATCACGCTGTCGGCGTCCAGCACCACCATGTAGCGGTAGTCCTTGCCCCAGCGGCGGCAGAAGTCGGCCACGTTGCCTGCCTTGCGGTGGGTGCGGCGTGTGCGCAGGCGGTAGTACACCTGCACCTGGGGTTGCTGGCTGTGCTGCGCCAGGGCGCTGCGCAGCTCTTCCCAGGCGGCGCGCTCGGCGCGGGCAATGGCGGGGTCGTTGCTGTCGGAGAGCACAAACACATCGAACGTGGTGCCGTGGCCGGTGGCGGCCACCGACTCGCAGGTGGCGCGCAGCCCGGCAAACACGGTGGCCACGTCTTCGTTGCAGATCGGCATGATGATGGCGGTGCGGGCGTCGGAAGCCAGCGCGTGATCTGCCACGCTGCGTGCCGACAACGCATGCCGGTCGCCGCGCAACATCACCCAAAAGCCCATGAGCCCGGTCAAAAAGCCGGTCACCACCCAGGCGGACAGCAGCGCAAACAACGCAATCTGGCCGTAGCCCAGCCAAGCGTTTTCATAGTCGGGCTGCACGCTGGCAAACAGGGTGCTGGCCAGTGCGGTGGCCAGCACGGTGAGCAGCGCAAACGTCCAGCGGCGGCGCTGCGCTGCGCCTTGCCAAGCGGCGGTGGATTCAGCGGGAGCTTGTGCCACCATAGTCGATGCGGGTTGCGGAGACGTACGGCCCGTCAGGCGCAGCAGCACGGCGGTGCCTACGCTGTTCCAGAAGCCGCGCCAGGGCAGGGGCACCATGGAGCCGCGGTGCAGAGGCGGTGCCGTCACCGCATTGGGGTGACGCTCTTCGCGCAACGTGCTGCGTCGGCTGGGGGTTGGCCGGGGGTAGGCCACACCGCGTCGCGCGACCACGGCCGGGCCTGTGGATGCGTGGGTGCCGTGGGGGTCATGAGGGCTTACTCGGGAAGACTGATGTGCGTCCATGTTTCACTCACAGCGTGGTTGTCGTGTTGGAGAAAAGCGCGCAGCTCGACCGGCCGGTCGGCCTGCAGGCGCTGGATGCGAACGGTCATGCGCCACCCGCCGGTGGCGGGGTTGCGGTAGGCAATGTTTTCCAGCACCTTGCCGTTGGCATCGCTGGTCACTACGGCCTTCACAGTGGCTTCGGCAGGCAGGGCCTTGAGAGCGGGGCCCTCGAAATCGACCACGTACTGCACCTGCTGGCGCAGTTCCTGGGCCGACAACTTGGTGTAGCCCATGCCGCGGCGCGACTGCGTGGCCCAGGCGCTGGGTGGGCGCTGCTGCTCATCGCCCTGCCAGCTCAGCTCATAGGCAAATTCCAGCGGCTGGCCGGGGGCTGGCATCTGGGCGGGCACCCAGTACGCCACGATGTTGTCGTGCGTCTCGTCGGGGGTGTTCAGCTGCACCAGCTCCACGCGGCCCGCGCCCCAGTCGTGCAGGGGGCGGACCCAGGCGCTCGGGCGGCGCTCGTAGCGGGCTTCCACGTCCTCGTAGCTGGTCCACTGGCGGTCGCGCTGCATCAGTCCAAAGCCCTTGGGGTTCCTGGTGGCGAACGAGGTGACCAGCGTTTGCCGGGGGTTCTGCAGCGGGCGCCACAGCCATTCGCCTTCGCCCGTAGCCACCATGAGTCCGTCGGAGTCATGCACTTCGGGGCGGAAGTCTTCCTTGCGTGGCTGGTTCTCGCCGAAGAAGAACATGCTGGTCAGCGGCGCAACGCCCAGCGTGGCGATGGATGGGTTGCCTGAGGCGGCACGCACAAAAATGCGGCTGCGCACGGTGGTGGTGGTCTGCGCGCCGGGCTGGATGTCAAAGCGGTATGCGCCCGTGGCGCGTGGCGAGTCGAGCAGTGCGTACACCGTGACCTGGGTGGACAGCGGATCGGGCCGCACCAGCCAGAACTCGGTGAAGCGGGGGAACTCCTCGCCCCGGCCGCCCACGGTGTCGATGGCCAGCCCGCGCGCCGACAGGCCGTACTGCTGGCCCTTGCCCAGAGCGCGGAAGTAGCTGGCGCCCTGAAAGACCACCAGCTCGTCCTTGTAGGCACTGGAGTTCAGGTGGTTGTGCAGCCGAAAGCCTGCAAAGCCCAGGTCGCCCCAGGCCTCGGGCCGCAGCTGGTTCTTGCCGTAGTCAAAGTCCGCGCGGCTGTAGGGGATGTGGCGCACGCCCTGGGGCGTCACTTCGTTGATCAGCACCGGCTCTTTCTGGTACAGCCCCAGATGGAAGAACATGGCCTCGTAGGGCAGCTTGTCGGCTCGCCACAGGGCGCGATCGGGGCGCCATCGGATGTCGCGCACCTGGTCGTAGTTGAGCTGTGCGAGGTCGGCCGGGAGCTTGTTGCTCACTGGTCGGTAGGGTTGGCTGGCGCGGTCGCGGGCGAGGCGGGTCACGCTCTCGAAGTCAAAGCCCTGTGCGTGCGCGCCCCCGGCCAGCAGGGCGGTGGCCAGGGCTATTGCGGGCCCTGCGCGCCTGCCGATCTGGCGAAAAAAGGAGGGAAAAACTGCGTGCATGCCAGGCATAGGGCAAACCCTGTGCCAGCTGCGAAAAAGGCTTTGAAATCAATGGTTTGGAGAGGGCTCTGCGTGTAAGCAGTTGTGCAAGGGCCTGTAAGCGCCACTCGGCCCCCGCTTTTTGTCGCCGGATGGCGACAAGGGGTGGGTGCTTTGATCAAAACACCCTGTAAATCAATGACTTACTCGTGTCGCTCATCCACGACATCGTCCGCATCGCCTGCATCCTGCTTGAACTGTCCAGGCGTCAGCGCGTGCTTTTGCAGCAGGCGGTAGAACTCGGTGCGGTTGCGTTGCGCCAGCCGCGCAGCATCGGCCACATTGCCGTCGGTCATCTTGAGCAGGCCCACCAGGTACTCGCGTTCGAAACGCTGGCGGGCCTCGGCAAAGCTCAGCACCTGGGTGGACGGGGTGCGCAGCGCGCGCTGCACCAGTGTCAGCGGGACCAGGGGGGTGGTGGACAGGGCACACACCTGCTCAACCACGTTGTAGAGCTGGCGCACGTTGCCCGGCCAGGCGGCGGTGGTCAGTGCCTTGAGCGCCTCAGGCGCAAAGCCGGACAGGCGCTTGTCGTATTTGCGGGACAGCCGGTCCAGAAAGTGGTTGGCCAGCAGCGCAATGTCCTCGCGCCGCTCGGCCAGGGTGGGCAGCACCAGCGACACCACGTTCAGCCGGTAATACAGGTCCTCGCGGAACTGCGCGCTCGCCATGGCGGCCTCCAGGTCCCGGTGCGTGGCCGAGATGATGCGTACGTCGATGGGCGTGGCCTGGCTGGCACCCACGGGGCGCACGGCGCGCTCCTGCAGCACCCGCAGCAGCTTGACCTGCAGGGCCGGGGGCATGTCGCCAATCTCGTCCAGCAGCAGGGTGCCGCCATCCGCCGCCTGGAACAGCCCCTTGTGGTTGCTCACCGCATCGGTGAAGGCGCCCTTGACGTGGCCGAACAGCTCGGACTCCAGCAGCGCCTCGGGGATGGCGCCACAGTTGACGGCCACAAACGGGCGGGCCGCACGCGGGCTCGCGCGGTGGATGGCACGCGCCAGCAGTTCTTTGCCCGAGCCGCTGTCGCCTCGCAGCAGCACGCCGGCGTCGGACTGAGCGACCATGTACGCCTCGGACAACAGGTCTGTCATGCGGTGCGACCGGCTCACGATCTCGGCCCGCCAGTCCTCGTCAGCATGCGGCTGCGCAACAGCAGGGGCGCTGAGCGCCAGCGCCTGCGCAATCTTCTCCAGCAGCTCCTTGCCGTCGTAGGGCTTGGTGAGGTAGGTGAACACCCCGCGCGACGTGGCCTCCACCGCATCGGGAATGGTGCCGTGTGCGGTCAGCAGGATCACGGGCAGTGAGGGGTGGCGGGCGCGCACTTCGTCAAACAGGGCCAGGCCGTCGCGCCCCGGCAGGCGCACATCGCTCAGCACGAGCTGCGGGCGGGCAATGTCCAGCTGCGCCAGTGCCGCTTCGGCCGAACCCACGGCCACCACGTCGTGCCCGGCGGCTTTCAGGCGCAGCGACAGCAGCCGCAGCATGTCGGCGTCGTCGTCCACCACCAGGATGCGGGCGGGTGGGGCGGCGCGGGTGGGGGCGGAAGAGGGCATGGCGGGTAGGTCGGTCAGGGGGCGGGCCGTGGCGCCGCGCCATTACTCGCTGCAGGCGCGGCGGGGGCGGAGGGTGGCGGTGCTGGGCGCGTGCTCAGGCTGCGCTCGATGGCGCGCACGGCCTCCAGGCGTTCGCTGAGCTGGTCATTGCGGCGTTGGCTGTCGCGCAGCTGCTGGGCCTGGCGGTCGAGCTGATCCTCCAGCCGGCGTTGTTGCAGCAGCCGTGCCTCCAGCAGCCGGGCCAGCGGGTGCAAGGGTTGCGCTGCGGCGCCGGTGTTGCCCAGCACGCGCTGCACCAGGCCCAGCGCACGGGCGGTGTCCACGGCCTGGCGCGTTTGTGCCAGGGCCGTGGCCAATAGCAACGGCGTGTCGGCCGTGGCGTCCTCCGCTTCGCTCAGTCGGGCAATTTCCCTGGCGAGTTCGGCCGGGGGCAGCTTGAGCACACGGTCTGTCTGGGCCAGGAGCAGGGCAACGGGGGCGTTGTTATCGGTCTCCGTACCGCGTGCTTCGGTGGCGCCGACTTCGATCGCCGGAGCTACAGGCACGGCAATGATCATGGCCACCGGAGGTGGCTTGGAGGGGGCAGGTGGGGGCGCGGTGGCGGCGCAGCCTGCCAGCACGGTGCCCAGGGCAAGCAGCGGCCATCGCAGCGCGTGGGAGGACAGGAGGGGAGTGCTATGCGGCATGGGGAAGTTCGATGCGAAAGAAGGAGTGTGCGCCTTCGTCCACCAGGCGCACGCTGCCGCCATGGGCCTGCACATATTCCTGCACGATGGACAACCCGATGCCGGTGCCGCGCACGGCATCGTCCGGTTGGCGAACACCCCGGTAAAAGGGTTCAAACACGCGGTCGCGGTCCACCCGGTCCACGCCGGGCCCCTGGTCAAAGACATCCAGGCGCACCTGGCCGGGGGGTTGCGAGAGCACCAGCCGCACCGTGCCCTGGGGAGGTGAAAAGCGGATGGCGTTGGACAGCAGATTACTGACGGCGGAGGTGATCTTGTCGGCGTCGACCAGCATGCGCACGGACTGCCCCTCTACCCGCACGGTCAGGCCCTTGGCTTGCCACTGCAGCCGCTGTGTCTCGACCTGGGCCT
Source organism: Acidovorax sp. 22279 (assembly GCF_052045435.1). Classification (NCBI taxonomy): domain Bacteria; kingdom Pseudomonadati; phylum Pseudomonadota; class Betaproteobacteria; order Burkholderiales; family Comamonadaceae; genus Acidovorax; species Acidovorax sp. 22279. The sequence goes on along the minus strand of NZ_JBQEOV010000007.1, from coordinate 228,110 downwards.
CCAGCAGGGCCAGCAGATCGGTGTCGCGCCGCTGCAGTTGCCGTGCCTCGAAGGCGGCGGCGTTGAAGCGCAGCAGGGCCTCGATCTCGCCCTGCAGCTGCAGCGTGTTGTGGTGCAGGATCTGAGCGACCTCGCGCTGGCCAGCGGTGAGTTCGCCCGTCACGCCGTCCTGCAGCAGCGCCACGCCCTCGCGCAGCGCGGCCAGAGGGGTCTTGAGTTCGTGGGAGACATGGCGCAGGAACCGCGCCTTGTCGGCATCCAGCTCCAGCAGCCGCAGCCGCAGCCACTCCAGTTGCTGCCCCAGCCGGCGCACGTCGTCCGGGCCGGAGATCTGCACCGGCTCGTCCAGCTGGTTTTCGCCCAGCTGACGGATCGCACCCTCCAGCCGCTTGAACGGCCGCGCCAGCCAGATGCCCAGCGACAACGCCAGCACCAGCGCCAGCACAATCGCGCCCACCACCTGGTGAGTCACGCTGCGGCGGCTTTGCTCCACCTCGTCCTGCAGCGCGTTGTTGCGCTGGGTGTTGATGTCCTGCACCGTCTGCACCATGGTCCCGTGCAAGGTCTCCAGGGCCACAAACTCTTCGGCAACCAGGCGTTCGTTGTCCAGGGCGCGGTCCGGCGGCGCGTCTAGCAGGGCTTTGACGGCATCGAGGTGGGTGCGCCACGCCTGGGTCTGCGCAGCGGGCAAGCCTGCGGCCTGCAAATGGTCGAGCACGGTGAGGGCCTCGACGGCCATGTCGTCAAAGCTGCGGCGCAGGGGCGCATCCCGCAGCACCAGGGACTGCCGCGCCGCACGCTCCAGGGCCTGGCCGCGCTGGTTTAGGCCTTGCGCGGCTGTGGTCAGCGCAGTGGCCTCGGCCACGCCATGGCGGCTGAGCACCATGAGCTGCTCCAGCGTGTGCAAAGCCCGCAGCGAGCTGACTCCCAGCAAGCCGGCAATCAGCACGAACGCCAGCAGCAACAGTTGCTGGAAGGAGAGGCCATGCAACAGGCCTTCGGCGGGTGGCGGTGCCGTGGGCGGTGTGCTGGGGGTGGGCATTGCGGCCAAAAAGGGCGCGGGGCGTGCGGGGCGTCGGTACCCGCGCGTCAGCCAGCCAGTGCGGCGGTTTCGTGCGTCAGCACCTCGCCCCGCAGGGTGTAGGCCTTGGCTTCGGTGATGGTCACATCCACCATCTGCCCCACCAGGCGGGGCTGCCCGGCAAAGTTGACCACCCGATTGCATTCGGTGCGGCCCATCAGCTCGCCCGCATCGCGCTTGGAGGCACCCTCCACCAGAATGCGCTGTACCGTGCCCACGCGGCTTTCGCTGATGGATTTGATGTTGGCGTTGATAACGCCCTGCAGGTGCTGCAGGCGGCGCAGCTTCACGTCGTGCGGCGTGTCGTCGTGCAGGCCTGCTGCGGGCGTGCCGGGGCGGGGGCTGAAGATGAAGCTGAAGCTGTTGTCAAAGTGAATATCGTCGATGAGCTTCATCATCTTGTTGAAGTCGTCTTCCGTTTCGCCGGGGAAGCCTACGATGAAGTCGCTGCTCATGGCCAGGTCGGGGCGGATGGCGCGTAGCTTGCGCACCGTGCTTTTGTATTCCATGGCGGTGTAGCCGCGCTTCATGGCCATCAGGATGCGGTCGCTGCCGTGCTGCACTGGCAGGTGCAGGTGGCTGGCCAGCTTGGGCAGCTTGGCATAGGCCTCGATCAGCCGGGGCGTGAATTCGTTGGGGTGGCTGGTGGTGTAGCGGATGCGCTCAATGCCAGGGATGTCCGACACGTATTCGAGCAGCAGGGCAAAGTCAGCAATCTCTGCCGTGCCACCCATCTTGCCCAGGTAGGCATTCACGTTCTGGCCCAGCAGGGTGATTTCCTTCACGCCCTGGTCGGCCAGACCCGCCACTTCGACCAGCACGTCGTCGAATGGGCGGCTCACCTCTTCGCCACGGGTGTAGGGCACCACGCAGTAGCTGCAGTATTTGCTGCAGCCTTCCATGATCGACACAAAGGCCGACGCGCCTTCCACCCGCGCGGGCGGCAGGTGGTCGAACTTCTCGATTTCGGGAAAGCTGATGTCCACCTGGGGCTTGTCCAGCCGCTCACGCTGGTTGAGCATCTCGGGCAGGCGGTGCAGGGTCTGGGGGCCGAACACCACGTCCACGTAGGGCGCGCGCTTGATGATCTCGGCGCCCTCCTGGCTGGCCACGCACCCGCCCACGCCGATCTTCACGCCGCGCGCCTTCAGGTGCTTGATGCGGCCCAGGTCGCTGAAAACCTTTTCTTGCGCCTTCTCACGCACCGAGCAGGTGTTGAAGAGGATGAGGTCGGCTTCGTCCACGTTCTGCGTGGGCTCGTAGCCTTGGGCGGCGTTCAGCACGTCGGCCATCTTGTCCGAGTCGTACTCGTTCATCTGGCAGCCGAAGGTTTTGATAAAGACTTTTTTGGCCATGGCAATTTCGCAAAAGAGCAAGCAAACACCGCGCCCGGCAAGGTACGGAGACTGTGAATGTCACAACGGCGCGGTGGCTGTGCGGCCGCACCGGAAAGGAGTTACTTCAGAGCGGCGCCCGAGCCGGTCGTGATGTTGGTGATGATGGCGTCGCTGCCCTTGCGGGGCTGTGCGGCCTCGCTTTCGGTCAGGATCCATGCGGAATGCAGCATGCCGGTGCTGTTCTCCAGTACGTAGTTGACCTTGAAGGTCTGGCCCAGCACCGTGTGTGCCATGACCAAGGTGTTCTGGGGGCTGAACAGCCGCATGCCGGGGGCCATGCGGATGGTCTTGCCATTGAGTGTGGCTTCGGATGCGGTGTTGATGCTCAGCGTGCCCCGCAGTGCGGCTTCGGGGAAGGGGCGTGAGAGGCCCAGGCCTGGCTGGACTTGAGCCGAGGCCGGTGCCACGGCGCAGAGGGCCGCACAGGTCACCACGGCCATCCATGCGGCATGGAAAAAGCGGGGCCCCCGCTGGGCGGGGTAGCGGCTGGAAGAGGGTGTGGTGCAGCGGTTCATGGTTTACATCCAGGGGCTGAAGGCACAATTTTAGAAGGGGTTGCCAGCGTGGCATATCCCTCTGACAAGTCAAGCGGCTCTGTGCTTCGATGGACACAGGAACAGGTTCTGAGGCCCGCCTGAAAGAAAAAACCCACAGTGGCTTGCCGCACTGTGGGTTTTTGTATTTGGTGGTCGTAGGTGGACTTGAACCACCGACATCAGCATTATGAATGCTGCGCTCTAACCAACTGAGCTATACGACCGGAAACCAGAATTATAGAACAAAAATTATTGGTGTGTGAAGTTGGCAGCGCGTTTGTTCATGAACGCGTCCATGCCTTCCTTTTGGTCCTGCGTCGCAAACAGCGCGTGGAACAGGCGACGCTCAAACATCACGCCATCGGCGAGCGTGCCCTCGAAGGCGCGGTTGACCGATTCCTTGGCTGCCATGACAGCGATCTGCGAGAAGCCGGCAATCATGATGGCGGCGCCCAGCGCTTCGTCCATGAGCTTGTCGTAAGCCACCACGCGGCTGACCAGTCCGGCGCGCTCGGCTTCGGTCGCGTCCATCATGCGGCCTGTCAACGCCATGTCCATGGCCTTGGACTTGCCCACGGCGCGGGGCAGGCGCTGCGTGCCACCGGCACCAGGGATCACGCCCAGCTTGATCTCGGGCTGACCGAACTTGGCATTGTCCGCGGCGATGATGAAGTCGCACATCATGGCCAGTTCGCAGCCGCCGCCCAATGCAAAGCCGCTGACGGCGGCGATGACGGGCTTGCGAATGGAGCGGATGGTCTCCCAGTTGCGGGTGATGTAGTCGCCCTTGTAGGTGTCAGCGAAGCTGTATTTGGCCATGGCGCCAATGTCCGCGCCCGCCGCAAAAGCCTTTTCGCTGCCGGTGACGATCATGCAGCCGATTTTCTCGTCAGCGTCGAACGCCTTGAGGGCAGCGCCCAGTTCATTCATGAGTTGGTCGTTCAGCGCGTTAAGCTGTTTGGGCCGGTTGAGGGTGATGATGCCGACCTTGTCCGCTTCAATGCGCACCTCGATGGTTTCGTAAGCCATGAAATCTCCTGGGGGTTATGGTTGGTTATGAAAGCTGCAGCAATATACCCAAGGCAGTAGGGCTTTGCTGCCGTCAGGCCAGCCAGCGTCCCACTGCAGTGGCGTCTGTCACCGTCAGGCTGATGGTGTCTGGCGCCATGGCTGTGGCGGTCGCGTTGCGCCGGCCCTTGGCAGGGGCTCCAGTTGCCTGGAGCGGTGGCATCTCAAAGGACAGGCGCAGGAGTCGCCCGTCGCGGGCCACCAGTGCCTGCAGGGTGGTGTGGGTGCCCGCGTAGAACGTGACGTCGTCGAGCTTGCTGATGCGCCAGCCCTGGCCCTGCACTTCCACGCCCAGCCACTCGTCGCCTGCAGACATTCCTGCGTTCTCTGCGGCTCCGCCACGCAGCACGGTCTTGATCTGCACACTGTGGTTCTCGGCCACACGCAGGCCCAGGCGCTGGGCCAGCTGCGGCCGGTCGGCCTTGAGCGCCACGCCGTGGGCGGCCAGCAGCTCCTCCAGGGGTAGATCGGCGGTGCTGTGCACCCAGTGCGCCAGTTCCTTGTCGAATGGGCGGCCGGCCAGGTCGTGTAGCACGGCGCGCAGATCCGCTTCGGTCATCGGGCCGCCCGCGCAGCGCACCCACAGTGCGCGCATCACATCGTCCAGCGTGGCTTTGCCCTCGCGCCGCAGGGCCAGGTCCAGACACAGGGCCACCAGAGAGCCCTTGGTGTAGTAGCTGACGGTGGTGTTGGGTGTGTTCTCGTCCTGCCGGTAGTACTTCACCCACGCGTCAAAACTGGCCTGGGCCACCGTTTGTACCGACCGGCCGGGTGTTTGCAGCACCTGGTTGATGGTTTTGGTGATGAGCTTGAGGTAGGTTGCGTCGTCCAGCAGCCCGGCGCGGCGCAGCAGCAGGTCGTCGTAGTAGCTCGTGAAGCCCTCGAAGAACCACAGCAACTCGGTGTAGTTCTCTTGCGCATAGTCGTAGCGGGTGAACTCGGCAGGCCGCAGGCGCTTGACGTTCCAGGTGTGAAAGTATTCGTGGCTGATGAGGCCCAGCAGCGTGGTGTAGCCCTCACTGGCTCGCACATCGCCCTGGCGGGGCAGATCACGCCGCCCGCAGATCAGCGCCGTGGAGTTGCGGTGTTCCAGTCCCCCATAACCATCTCCCACGGCGTTGAGCATGAAGACGTAGCTTTTGAAAGGCGCCTTGCCTTCGCGGTGCCAGAAACGGATGGCGGTTTCACAAATTTTCTGCGTGTCGGCCAGCAGGCGCTTGCCATCGAACGACGGAGCCGCACCTGCCACCACAAACTGGTGGGCAATGCCGCAGGCCTTGAAGCGCCCCACCCAGAAGTTACCCAATTCCACCGGGCAATCGACCAGTTCATCGTAGTCGGCCGCCGCGTACAGGCCAAACCCTTGCTTGTCGGCATCCAGGGGCCGTAGACCGGTGGCAGCAGCCCAGCTCGCCGTGGCCGCCGTGCGTGCCAGTTCCAGTGTGTGGGGCTGTTTCTCCTGGTCATGCACGCGCAGGCACAGACTGGTACCGTTGAAAAAGCCGCGCGAGGTGTCCAGCCAGGCGGTGCGCACGGAGCTGTCGTAGGCGCACACCTGATAGGTCAGCACCAGGGGCTTGCGCTCCGTGCATTGCACTTGCCAGCGGTGCTTGTCCAGCTGGGCCGGTTGCAAAGCGCGTTGGCCTTGCCGAGCCGTCAGAACCTGCAGATTCTTGGAGAACTCCCGCACCAGGTAGCTGCCTGGAATCCAGACCGGCAGAGACAGCTCTTGCGATGCCGCCGGCCGCTGCACCGTCAGCGTCACGGTGAACAGATGTGCGTGCAGGTCTGTGGGTTCGACGCGGTAGTGAATGTCTGCAGCAGAGGCTTGGCGTGAGAGGGGCATGGCGTGTGCGACACAAGGGCCGCGCGGGGTCGTCGGTCAGTGGCTTTCAGCGGCTATCAATTGGCGGAGGGCGTTTCGCTGGCGGCTTCGGCCAGACGCTTTTCGACCTCCTGGGCGCCGATCGCACCTGGCACACGCGTGCCGTTGGCAAAAATCAAGGTGGGGGTGCCGGTGATCTTGTACTTCTTGCCAAAGGCCAGGTTGCGCTGCAGCGCGCTGGTGTCACAGCTAGCCGCCGGTGCGGGCTTGTCCCGCACCATCTGGTCTTGCCACGCCGTGGCCTGGTCCTTTGAACACCAGATGTTGCGCGACTTTTCGGCCGAATCCGGGCTCAGGATGGGGTACAGGAACAGGTACACCGTCACGTTGTTGATCTGCTGCAAGTCGCGCTCAAAGCGCTTGCAGTAGCCGCAGTTGGGGTCCTCGAACACGGCCACCTTGCGCTTGCCGTCGCCGCGCACAATGGTTACGGCATCTTTCAGGGGCAGGGCCGAGAAGTTGACAGCTGTGAGTTTGCTGATGCGGTCTTCGGTCAGATTGCGGCGCGCCTTGGAGTCGATGAGCTCGCCCTGGATCACATAGTCGCCCTTGGCGTCTGTGTAGAACAGGTCGGTACCGATGCGCACTTCGTACAGACCCTTCATGGGAGTGGGGCGCACTTCGTCGATCTTGTCCATCTGAGGAATACGCTGGGCCAATGCCTTGCGGATGGCGTCCTCTTGCGCCGTGGCGCTCAGGCTCAGGGTGGCTGCCGCAACGGTCAGCAAAGCAGTGGTCAGTTTCATCGTATTCCTGTCTATCAAACTCGCGCGTTCAGCGCATTCCCATGGCTTGGCGGGCCACAAAATCCTTCAGCAGGCCGCTGTGTTCAAAGCCCTTCATGCCCCAGTTGCGCAGCGCCTGCCAGGGCGCCTCCGGACGTGCAAACAGTTGCTGCAACCCATCGGTGGCCAGGCCCATCGCTATCAGAGCCGCTTTTCGCTGGCGTTCGTAGCGCCGCAGCAGCCGCAGGTCGGCGACGCTGCGCCAGTAGTCGCGGGTGCGCAGCACATCGGCCAAGGCTGCCACATCGGCCAAGCCCAGGTTCAGCCCTTGCCCTGCCAGCGGATGCACGTTGTGGGCCGCGTCGCCTGCCAGTACCCAGCTGCGCGCAGCTGGGCCATTGGTCGCATTGGTCGATGCAGCACCGCACCAGCGGTCCGCCTTGGCCAGCTGCAGCGGCCAAGTGGCACGCTCGGCAATGAGCTCAATGTTGCCGAGCGCCAGCTGGCTCGCAGTCTGCAACTCGTGCGCAAAGGTGTCGGCAGGCAATGCCATCAGCGCGGACACCCGCTCCTCAGGGACGGACCACACCACGGCCACAGAGTTCCCCTGGGCTCCCTCCAGCGGCAAAAAAGCCAGAATGCCTTGTGGCAAAAACCACTGGCGTGCGACCTGTGCATGCGGATGTTCGCAGCGCACCCGCGTGGCAATGGCGTACTGGGCATAGGGCGTCACGTCAAAGTGCACGCCAAACTCGGACCGGGTGGTGCTGGCGCGTCCTTCGCACACGACGGTCAGGGGCGCAGCCACCGGGATATCCACCACCTCTACCAATGGCTGAAACCGCACAGCCTGTGCCAGTCGCTCTTCCAGGGCCGGCACATCCACGATCCAGGCGAGGGCTTCTACCCCCTGGGGGGCGGCATCGAAATGCACGCAGCCATCCTGATCGCCCTGCACCTGCATGTGCTTGACGGCGGTGGCGTGTTCGGCGTCGGGCCAGCTGCGCAGCGATTCGAGCAGGCCACGGGACGCTGCATTCAGGGCATAGGCCCGTACATCGGTGGCCACCGCGCTGCGTGGAGCCGGGTCTGGTACCAGGGCCACCCTCAGTCGTTCCCGTGCCAGCAACAAGGCCAGGGTTCGGCCCACGATGCCGGTGCCACGAATACAGATATCAAAGGTTGGGGCCATGACAGGCATTGTAGGAGGGGTCTTACCCCCTGTAATGACAGGGCAGAATTGCGGTCTGGCCTTTCTGGCACCCTTCTTCAGGAGCACCCGGCGTGAGTTTCCCTTCCGAGTCTGATCTGTCCGGCACCATTGCGCGGCTGTTTGTGTATCCCGTCAAATCCTGTGCGGGCATCGAGGTGCAGCAGGCGCTGCTCACCGAGACCGGGCTGGATCTGGACCGCGCCTGGATGGTGGTGGACGCACAGGGCATGTTCCTCACCCAGCGCAGCCTGCCCCGCATGGCGCTGATCCGGCCCCAGCTCAAGAGTGACGAAATGGTGTTGCGGGCTCCGGGCATGCTGGCGCTGCATGTGGCGATCGGCGCAGTGGAGGCCCCGGCCACGGTGACTGTCTGGCGCGACACGGTCCATGCTTGGGACATGGGGCCTGTGGCGGCCCAGTGGTTCAGCGACTTTCTGGGGCGGCCCTGCCGCCTGGTGCGGTTTGACCCGGAACATCGGCGGCTGTCCAGCCTCGATTGGACGGATGGTGTGGAGGCTCCCAACCAGTTTGCTGACGGGTTTCCGCTGCTGGTGACCAGTGAGGCATCCCTGAACGATCTCAACGCACGGCTCACGGCCGGCGGCCACGGCGCGGTGGGCATGGAGCGGTTCCGGCCCAACGTGGTGTTGGCGGGGGTGGATGCCCACGACGAGGACCGCGTGGATCTGATCCATGTGGAGGGCGATGGCACCGCCGACGTCCACCTGCAACCGGTGAAGCCCTGCGCGCGATGCCCCATCCCCGACATCGACCCGGCCACGGCCGAGAGCCATCCGTCGGTGGGCGACACCTTGCGCACCTACCGCCAGGACAAACGGTTGGACGGCGCCATCACGTTCGGCATGAACGCCATCGTGCGCAGCGGCGCAGGGCAGTGGCTGCGTGTGGGGCAACGCATTGCTGCCGATTTGCGGTTTGAATGACCGTCTGATTTGGGCCATCAGCACTGGGCACTGGGCGCGCCCGTAAAATCGGCGGTTTGTCTCCAGAACACCAGAAAGCCCTGCCATGAGCCTCCAATGCGGCATCGTGGGCCTGCCCAACGTCGGCAAGTCCACCCTTTTCAACGCGCTGACCAAGGCTGGTATTGCCGCCGAGAACTATCCCTTCTGCACCATCGAGCCCAATGTCGGCGTGGTGGAAGTGCCGGACCCCCGCCTCCAGCAACTGGCCGAGATCATCTCGCCCGAGCGCATCGTTCCCGCCATCGTCGAGTTTGTGGACATTGCCGGCCTGGTGGCTGGCGCCAGCCAGGGTGAAGGCCTGGGCAACCAGTTTCTGGCCCACATCCGTGAAACCGACGCCATCGTGAACGTCGTGCGCTGCTTTGAAGACGACAACGTGATCCACGTGGCGGGCCGCGTGGACCCGATCTCCGACATCGAAGTGATCCAGACCGAGCTGTGCCTGGCTGACCTGGGCACGGTCGAGAAAGCCCTGAACCGATACACCAAGGCTGCCAAGTCGGGCAACGACAAGGATGCCGCCAAGCTGGTGGCGCTGCTCACCCGCATCCAGGCCGCACTCAACGAAGGCAAGCCTGCCCGCTCGGTCGAAATCACCAAGGAAGAGCAGCCGCTGCTCAAGTCCCTGTGCCTGATCACGGCCAAGCCCGCGATGTTCGTGGGCAACGTGAGTGAAGACGGCTTCGAGAACAACCCGTTCCTGGACCGCCTCAAGGACTATGCTGCCAGCCAGAATGCGCCCGTGGTTGCCATCTGCGCCAAGATGGAGGCCGAGATGGCCGAGATGAGTGACGAAGACCGCGACATGTTCCTGGCCGAAATGGGGCAGACAGAACCAGGCCTGGCGCGCCTGATCCGTGGCGCCTTCAAGCTGCTGGGCCTGCAGACCTACTTCACCGCTGGCGTGAAGGAGGTGCGCGCCTGGACCATCCACATTGGCGACACCGCGCCCCAGGCTGCTGGTGTGATCCACGGCGACTTCGAGCGCGGCTTCATCCGTGCGCAGACGATCGCCTTCGAGGACTTCATTGCCTACAAGGGCGAGCAGGGCGCCAAGGATGCCGGCAAGATGCGTGCCGAAGGCAAGGAGTACGTGGTCAAGGATGGCGACGTGCTGAACTTCCTGTTCAACGTCTGACCCTGCTGCAGGCTCCTCGGGGCCTGCGTGCGCTGTGTTGCCCGTCATCCCTGTCTGCCCCCGGGCGGGCAGGGATTTTTTCTGGCGGCTTCCCGCTCCAGAGCAACCCGGGCAAGGCCATGCCTTCGTTCACTCTTTGATGGTTTCTCACGCATGAATACAGGAATCCTCTACGCTGCCCTGGCCTATGTCGCCTGGGGGCTGTTCCCGCTGTACTTCAAGCAGGTGGCCGATGTGCCCTCGCTGGAGGTGGTGATGCACCGCACGCTGTGGTCGCTGGCCGTGGTGCTGGGGCTGCTGGCCGTGCGCAGGCAATGGGCGTGGATGGCGTCTGTGGTGCGCCAGCCGCGGGTGCTCGGCGCATTTGCATTGTCGGCCGTGCTGTTGTCGGGCAACTGGCTGACCTACGTGTGGGCGGTGCAGAACCACCATGTGGTCGATGCCAGCCTGGGGTATTTCATCTTGCCACTGGTGAATGTGGCGCTGGGCTTCGTGTTCCTGCGCGAGCGCCCCCGGCCCGGGCAGTGGCTGGCCGTGGCGGTGGCTGCGGCCGGTGTGCTGTGGCTGGCCGTGCAGGCAGGGCGCCTGCCCTGGATCGCGCTGGTGCTGGCACTGACCTTTGGCTTCTATGGCCTGCTGCGCAAAGTAGCAGTGCTGGGCGCGCTGGAGGGGCTTACCTTGGAGACCCTGATGCTGGCGCCGGTGGCGGCAGTGGTGCTGGCCTGGTGGAGCTGGCAAGGACAGGGCGCTCTGGTGCAGGGCGATGCGTCTACTGTGGGTTGGTTGCTATTGGCCGGGCCCATGACGGCCGTACCTTTGCTGCTGTTTGCCGCTGGCGCGCGGCGCATTCCCATGTCCACGCTGGGCATCCTGCAATACATCTCGCCCAGCCTCCAGTTTGCGCTGGGGGTGTGGGTGTACCACGAGGCCTTTCAGCCCGCGCGGCTGGTGGGTTTTGTTTTGATCTGGGCCGCGCTGCTGGTGTACAGCGTGGAGGGCTGGTGGACGCGTCAGCGGATGGCGGTGGCCTGAATCGCCGGGGGCGGTCCCTGTCGCCTGGGCTACTGGAAAACGCGCAGTTCGATTCTGTCAGCCACGCGTAAGATCCTGCGATTTGTCTGACGGGTGCTGCGCGTGTGTTGCTGCACCGCCCACCCACATATCCAGGCCAGAGCCCGCCACCACATGCTTTTTGGACGCAAAAACCTGTTTTCGGCGACGGATGCCTTCCCGTTGACCGATGCCGTGCTGGAGTTCGACGATTCGTCTTCAGTCGCCGTGCGACCTGGACGGCGCGCGCTGGATGGCTTTGGCCCCCGGGGAGAGCGCAGTGCGCAGTCCAAGTGGTGGGCTGTGGCGGGGCTCATTGGCCTGTACGCCCTGGCCCTGCTGGGGTTCTATGCGTTGGGCGTGGTGGGGGTCCAGGTGCTGTGGGTGCTGGCCGGTCTGACGGCGGCGGGCTTCGCGGTGTTTGGTGCCTTGTTCCGTTTGGGTCTGCACCACAAACTGCGGCTGCGCCATCTCAAGCTAGGCATCGTGGTGGCTTCCATCAGCGGCATGCTGGGGTTGTTCTACCTGGAGCCTGTCACGCAGATTCTGTTGGCCCCCTTCATGTTTGTGGCAGTGGCTTACGGCATCTTTACCGTACCCCGGCGCACGTTGCTGGTGCTGACGGCCGGGGTGTTGTGCGCTTATGCGGCAGTGGCAGCCGCGCACTACGCAGATCAGGGCAACGACGCCTTGCTGCGGCTGGAGCTGATGCACCTGCTGGCGCTGGCGGTCTCCGTGCCAGCGTTCATCGTGCTCATGGGCCGCGTGCAGCGGCTGTACCGCAGCCTCTACCAGGCCAGCCGCAAGATCAAGAACATCCAGGAAGATGCGCAGCGCGACACTTTGCTGGGTTGTTTCAACCGCCGCTACATCTTGGCGGCGCTCGAAGAACAAAAACAGCTGGCTGACGAAAGCGGGATTCCGCTCTGCCTGGCCGTGCTGGACATTGACCATTTCAAACGCATCAACGACGAGCTGGGGCACCTGGGGGGCGACGAGGTGTTGCGGACCTTTGCGCGCATTGCGCAGCAGGGCGTGCGCGGTGGCGACGTGTTTGGGCGCTACGGTGGCGAGGAGTTTCTGCTGATCTTCCCGGCGACTTCGTTGCTGCCCTCGCTCAACACCTGCGAACGCATTCGGGCCCAGGTCGAGTCGCACGCCTGGACGGGCCTGCTCAAAGGCCGCGTGACGGTGTCCATCGGTGTGACCCAGTATGTGCTGGGCGAGTCGGTGCTGGAGTTCTTCTCGCGGGCGGACACTGCCATGTACATGGCCAAGGAGGGTGGGCGCAACCAGGTGGTGGTCGAGGAGCCCATCGCCAAAGGCGACTCTCAGCTGTCGGACCTGTCGATCCCCAGCGGCCACGCTTTCTTGTAGTTTCTGGCCATTGGCTGGCGGTGTGCCGGCTATCGTTTGTGCTGGTCGGGTTGACAAGCGGCCTGCGGCGCCCACACTGAGGGTCTGTTCCCACCTGCGCGTTGGGTGGCATCGCACCGTGCTGCGCCGGCGCGTGGGTGCCGAAGCCCAGGCCCCGCGTCCGTTCCATGTCCCCATCCGTTGACCTGTCGGCCGAATTCGCCACTGCCCAGCAGCGCGTGCGCATGCTGCAGCAGCAACCACAGGCTTTCCCGCATCCGGTAGACCCGATGGAGCCCGTGGAATGTATAGAAACCCACATCTCGTGGGTGCTGCTGGCCGGTGACTTCGCCTACAAGTTCAAAAAGCCACTGCAGCTGGATTTTCTGGACTTCAGCACGCGGGCGCTACGGCATGCGGCCTGCGAGGAAGAGCTGCGCATCAACCGCCGGACGGCGCCGGGCCTTTACCTGGGCGTTGTCGGCTTGGTGAGCGATGCGGCAAAAGATGCTTCGGCCACGCTGCGGGTGGTGCCCTGGCAAGGCGCTCCACCAGGCGCCGAGCCCGCTGTGTGGATGCGGCGTTTTGCCCAGGAGGCACTGCTCGCTACCGCATTGGACGCACATCGTGTGTCACCTGCGCAGATCGACCAGCTGGCGCGCCATGTGGCGCAGTTTCATGCCACGGCCGCCGTCGCCGCAGGCGCCACCACCTGGGGCACAGCAGCGGCGGTGCAAGCGCCGGTGGGTGACTGCCTGGCGGCTCTGCACACGGCCGTGGCAGGCGCACTGCCTGGTCAGGGGCCATTGCTGGCGCAGGTGACCAGCTGGTGCCAGCATGAGGGGCAGGCCCTGGCCCCCACGTTCGAGGCGCGCCGGGCAGCCGGTCGGGTGCGCGAGTGCCATGGCGATTTGCACCTGGCCAACATTGCGCTCATCGATGGTGAGGCCCAGCTGTTCGACGCCCTGGAGTTCAGCCCCGCCCTGCGCTGGATCGACTGTGTGGCTGACATCGCCTTTGTGGTGATGGACCTCGCGGCCCATGGTCGGGCGGATCTGGCCTGGCGGTTCTTGAACCGGTGGCTCGAACACACCGGGGACTATGCAGGCTTTGTGGTGTTGCGTTACTACGGCTGTTACCGTGCCCTGGTGCGGGCGCGGGTTGCAGCCCTGCGGATGGACCCCACCGGTGGCGGTAGTGGCAGCGGGCACGCTGCGCAAACCGTGGAGGGGTATCTGGAGCTGGCGGCGGGCTTTGCAGGACAACGGCCTGCACGCTGGTCCACGGCGTGCTCTGCCAGCTTGTGGCTGGCTCATGGCTTTTCGGGCGCGGGCAAGAGCACCCATGCGCTGGCCTTGGCGTGCCAGCGTGGCATGGTGCGTGTGCGGGCCGATGTGGAGCGCAAGCGCCTGTTTGGCCTGGCGCCCGATGCTGCCAGCGACGGAATACCGGGCGGCATCTACACCGCAGAGGCCACACTGCGCACGCACCAGCGGCTGGCTCAAGTGGCGCGCGAGGTGCTGGCGGCAGGCTACTCCGTGATTGTGGATGCCACCTTGCTGGACCGTGATGCCCGCGCACTTTTCCTGGAGCTGGCCGCTGCCGCGCAAGTGCCCTGCCACATTCTGTCGTTCGAGGCCCCCCTTCCGGTGCTGCGCGAGCGCGTACGCCAGCGCGCGCTGGCCGGAGGCGGTGCGTCAGAGGCAGACGTGGCAGTGCTGGACGCCCAGTGGGCCCGAGCCCACCCCCTGCAGCCTCACGAAGAGGCCATCACGCTGCACGTGGACACCACAGTGCCCGTGGACTGGGACCGTCTGCTGCCACACTGACCCCGGTGGCACCGGCGGGCCGCTACGGGGCCAGGTGGCCGGGCATGAAGTACAGCAGCACGCTCGTCATCACGAGGTAGCGCAGGAACTTGCCCACGGCCATATAGGCCAGACACTGCCAGAACGGCAGCTTGAGCCAGCCGGCCACCGCGCACAGCGGGTCGCCCACCACCGGCAGCCAGCTCAAGAGGCAGGCCCGCGCGCCAAAGCGCTTGAGCCAGCTCAGCGCCCGCACCTCGGTGGCATTGCCGCGTGCCTTGTCCACCGCCTTGTGCGCACCCAGGCCCATCCACCAGCTCACGCCGCCGCCCAGGGTGTTGCCGAGGGTGGCCACGATGATGGCGGGCCAGAACAGGTCGGGGTTGAGTTTGATCAGACCAAACACGGCGGGCTCGGAGCCCAGTGGCAGCAGCGTGGCCGAGACAAAAGACACCACAAAGACTGTGCTCAGTCCGAATTGCGGCAGGGCCAGCCATTCGAGCAGCTGGTGCATCCAGATTTCCATAGCTGTCGAGTGTAGGGGGCGGGTGGAGCTCCATGTGCCCCAGGGGGATCTGTCCTACAGGGGCGCGCGCCATCGGCGCATGGCTGGGTTGCAGCGTCTTTTGTATCGTGAAAACACATTGGCCCTGAATGACAACCCCAGGAGGTCGCCCATGCCGGTATTGCCCACAACGTCCCAACCACGCCGCTTGAACCCCTCGGTGGCTTTGCCGCCCGCGACCCGCTGGTCTTCGGCCGCCATGGCCCTGTTGCTGGCGGCCTGCGTGCACAGCCCGCAGGCCGCGGTACCTAGCCCTGGCCTGCAAGGGGGGCCAACGCTGTGGGAGCCCACCGCGATAGCGCCGTGCGACAGGGCGCCCACCGCACGGCCGGCGCTGGAGCGCATTGGCCGCGAGCTGCAGTCCCAGGGCATGGCGCTGCAGGCCACCTGCAACACCGCCAGCGGTGGCTGGGTGGTACAGGTACAGGTGGTGGATGGCACCAAGGCCCATAAAGTGGTGCGCGGGCCGCTGGCCGACGGGCAGGCCGTGGACATGGGCACTCCGGCGGGCGCTGCGCGCTCGGAGGCTGCGGGCGCCAGCGGTTTCTCCCCGGACGTGCTGCACAACCGCCAGTGGCTGCTGGCGCTCATGGCGCGCCACCAGTTCGACAACCTGCCGGATGCCTGGTGGCATTTCGCGCAGCGGGGTGTGCCGCCCGCACAGGCTGCAGACACCGATCTCGCCGCACGGTGAACCTGCACTCGGCGCGTTGAGACGCTGCGGGGCTTGCGCCACAGGGCTCGAGTGGGGGGCGAGGGAAGCGTCCCGTGGGCTGACTCAATGGAGCCCGACCGGCAGATAGATACGGTGTGTGCTCCATTTCAGTTGCTGAAATTTTGAGCAGGTACAATCCCGCCTCCTTTTTCAGCATCTGTTGCTGCCTCCCCCTCCCTATCCCCGCCCATGCAAATTGGCCACATTCCTTTGGCGAACCGGTTGTTCGTCGCCCCGATGGCGGGCGTCACGGACCGGCCGTTCCGCCAGCTGTGCAAGGCGCTGGGTGCGGGCTATGCGGTGAGCGAGATGGTGACCTCGCGCAAGGATTTGTGGAACAGCCTCAAAACCTCGCGCCGGGCCAACCATGAAGGGGAGCCGGGGCCCATTGCCGTGCAGATCGCCGGCACCGATGCACCGATGATGGCCGAGGCTGCGGCCTACAACGTGGAACGCGGCGCGCAGATCATCGACATCAACATGGGCTGCCCGGCCAAGAAGGTCTGCAACAAATGGGCGGGCTCCGCCCTGATGCAGAACGAGGCGCTGGCGGTGGAGATCGCCGCTGCGGTGGTCGAGGCCTGCGCTCCCTTCAACGTGCCTGTCACGCTGAAGATGCGCACCGGCTGGTGCCAGGAGCACAAGAACGCCGTGGCATTGGCGCGGCAGTTTGAAAGCGTGGGCATCCAGATGCTCACCGTGCACGGCCGCACGCGCGAGCAGGGCTACAAGGGCCATGCCGAGTACGACACCATCGCCGCCGTCAAGGCGGCGGTGAAGGTGCCTGTGGTGGCCAACGGCGACATCACCTCGCCCGAAAAGGCGCGCGACGTGCTCGCCGTCACCGGAGCCGACGCGATCATGATCGGTCGCGCAGCCCAGGGCCGCCCGTGGATCTTCCGCGAGATCGGCCACTTTCTGGCCACGGGCGAACACCTGGCACCACCGCTGGTGGCCGAGGTGCGGCGCCTGCTGCTGGACCACCTGCAAGACCACTACAGCCTGTATGGCGAGCTGACCGGTGTGCGCAGTGCGCGCAAGCACATTGCCTGGTACCTGCGCGCGCTGCCGGGCGGCGAGGCCTTGCGGGCACATATCAATACGATCGAAGACTGCACCACGCAGTGGCAGGCCGTGGCCGACTACCTGGATGCCCTGGGCCAACAGATGGACCGGCTGCCTGCCGCCACCGACGTGGATGCCGACACAGAAGAACAAGAGGGATTGGTTGCATGAGCAAGAAACACATCGAAGAATGCGTGCGCGAAAGCCTGCAGGGCTACTTTCGCGACCTGGGCGGCGAGACGCCCGATGGCATGTACGACATGCTGGTGCGTGTGGTCGAAAGGCCGCTGCTGGAAGTCGTGATGCAGCAGGCCGACAACAACCAGTCGCGCGCCGCCGAATGGCTGGGCCTGAACCGCAACACCCTGCGCAAGAAGCTGGTCGAGCACAAGCTGCTCTGATGGATTGCGCCCAATTGCTATTTATTTTGTAGCTGCCAGCGCATGATTCACTAGCGCTATAGCCTGTTTTCATTCAAAACCTCCGCACCACCACCATGAACGCACTTCTCTCCGTCTCTGACAAGACCGGCATCGTCGAATTCGCGCAAGCGCTGCACGCGCTGGGCATCAAGCTGCTGTCCACCGGCGGCACGGCCAAGCTGCTGGCCGACAAGGGCCTGCCCGTGACCGAGGTGGCCGAAGTCACCCAGTTCCCCGAGATGCTGGACGGCCGCGTGAAGACGCTGCACCCCAAGGTGCACGGTGGCCTGCTGGCCCGCCGCGAGCTGCCCGAACACATGGCGGCATTGAAGGAGCACGGCATCGACACCATCGACCTGCTGGTGGTCAATCTCTACCCCTTTGAAGCCACCGTGGCCAAGGCCGGTTGCACGCTGGCCGACGCCATCGAGAACATCGACATTGGCGGCCCCGCCATGGTGCGCAGCGCCGCCAAGAACTGGAAGGACGTGGGCGTGATCACCTCGGCCGACCAGTACGAGGCCGTGCTGGCTGAACTCAAGGCCGGTGGCAAGTTGAGCGACAAGCTGCGCTTTGCGCTGTCGGTGGCTGCGTTCAACCGCATCGCGCAGTACGACGGCGCCATCAGCGACTACCTCTCGTCCGTCACGTTTGAAGAAGAAAAACTGTCGGAAACCTATGTGCCCACGCGCACCCAGTTCCCCGGCCAGAGCAACGGCATCTTCACCAAGGTGCAGGACCTGCGCTACGGCGAAAACAGCCACCAGCAGGCCGCGCTGTACCGCGACCTGCACCCCGCGCCCGGCTCCCTGGTCACCGGCGTGCAGCTGCAGGGCAAGGAGCTTTCGTACAACAACATCGCCGACGCCGATGCCGCCTGGGAGTGCGTAAAGAGCTTTGAAGCGGCCGCCTGCGTGATCGTCAAGCATGCCAACCCCTGCGGCGTGGCCGTGGGCCTGGACGCGCTGAGCGCCTACAGCAAGGCCTTCCAGACCGACCCCACCAGCGCCTTCGGCGGCATCATCGCCTTCAACCGCGTGGTGGACGGCCAGGCAGCGGCCCAGGTGAGCAAACAGTTTGTCGAGGTGCTGATGGCTCCCGACTTCACCGCCGAGGCGCTGGAGATCTTCAAGGCCAAAGCCAATGTGCGTCTGCTCAAGATCGCGCTGCCCGCACACGGTGGCAAGACCGACTGGGAACGTGGCCGCAACGCCATGGACGCCAAGCGCATTGGCTCGGGCCTGCTGCTGCAGACCGCTGACAACCACGAGCTGTCGCTGATCGACCTCAAGGTCGTGACGAAGAAGCAGCCCACGCTGGAAGAAATGGAAGACCTGCTGTTCGCCTGGAAGGTCGCCAAGTACGTCAAGAGCAACGCCATCGTCTTCTGCAAGGGCGGCATGACCATGGGCGTGGGTGCGGGCCAGATGAGCCGCCTGGACTCGGCCCGCATCGCCAGCATCAAGGCGGGCCACGCAGGCCTGACCTTGCAAGGCACGGTCGTAGCCAGTGACGCCTTCTTCCCCTTCCGCGACGGCCTGGACGTGGTGGTTGATGCGGGCGCTACCTGCGTGATCCAGCCCGGTGGTTCGATGCGCGACAACGAAGTGATCGACGCCGCCAACGAGCGTGGCGTGGCCATGGTCTTCAGCGGTGTGCGCCACTTCCGCCACTGAGATGATGGGTATCGCGACGGGGCTCGCGGCGGTGCGCGCGCATGCACCGCGACGATGAGACCCCGCCACCCCGGCCCCGCTGGCTGGGGTGGGCCCTGATGGTGTTCATGGCACTGGTGGTGCTGGGCATGCTCAACCTGGGCTGGCGCATGCTGCAGCCGGGGCCGGACGCTGTGAGTGCCGCTCAGGGCGCGTCGGGTGCAGGCGGGTTAGAAGGCAGCGCTGCCTCACCGCCCTCCGCACCGGCCGGACTTCGCCTGGTGGAGGCATCCGATTGCCTGCGCTGCCATGGCATGGAGCGCTACTACGTCGGCCCGTCGTTTCAGCAGATAGCAGCGCGGTACCGCGACCGCGCCGACGCAGTCGATTACCTGGCCGGCAAGATCCGCAACGGCAGTGTGGGCGAGTGGGGCCGCACCTTGATGCCGCGCCACCCGCAAGTCACGGAAGCCCAGGCGCGCGAGATGGCGCAGTGGCTGGTGTCGCTGCCGGTGCCGTCCGCCGCGGCACAGGGCACGTCGGCCGCAGAGCCCGCATCCGCCGCCCGCTGAATGGCGATGGCGATGGCGATGGCGGCCGGGTCTGGAGGCCCGCTGGGGCTCAGGCCCCAAAGTTCATCGGCAGGCCCACATAGTTTTCCGCCAGCGACACCGAGGCCGCGCGGGAGTGCACCAGGTAGTCCAGCTCAGCCTCCTGGATCTTCTGGCCGAACTCGCCGGTTTCCGGAAAGCGGTGCATCAGCGAAGTGAACCACCAGGAGAAGCGCTCGGCACGCCACACACGGCGCAGGCAGCGGTCGGAGTAGGTGTCGATGCCAACGGCTGACTTTTCTTTGTAGAACTCGGTCAGCGCGGTCCACAGATAACCCACGTCGCTGGCGGCCAGGTTCAGGCCCTTGGCGCCCGTGGGTGGCACGATGTGGGCAGCATCACCGGCCAGGAACATGCGGCCAAAGCGCATGGGCTCGGCCACAAAGCTGCGCAGCGGGGCGATGCTCATCTCCAGAGCGGGGCCGGTCACCAGATTGGCGCGGGCCTCGGGGTCCAGGCGGTTGCCCAGCTCGGTCCAGAACTGGTCGATGGTCCAGTTCTCGACCTTGTCAGTCGTAGGCACCTGCACGTAGTAGCGGCTGCGCGTGGCGCTGCGCATGCTGCACAGCGCAAACCCGCGTTCGGTGTTGGCATAGATGAGTTCGTGCGACACCGGTGGCACATCGGCCAGCACACCCAGCCAGCCAAAGGGGTACACGCGTTCGTAGGTCTTGAGCAGGTCGGCCGGCGCGCTGGCGCGGCACACGCCGTGGTAGCCGTCGCAGCCCGCGATGAAGTCACACGCCAGCTCGTGGGTCTGGCCGTCTTTTTCGTACGTCACGCGTGGGTGCTGGCCGTCAAAGTCGTGCACTTGCACGTTTTGTGCGTCGTACACGGTGGTGAGGCCGGCCGCTGCGCGCGCATCCATCAGGTCGCGCGTGACTTCGGTCTGGCCGTACACCGTCACGCGGCTGCCGCCGGTCAGCTCGTGCAGATCGATGCGGTGGCGCTGGCCCTTGAACAGCAGCTCGATGCCGTCGTGGGGCAGACCCTCGGCATGGGCGCGGGCACTCACGCCCGCCTGGTCCAGCAGGTCCATGCAGACCTTCTCCAGCACCCCGGCGCGGATGCGGCCGAGCACGTAGTCGGGGCTGCGCTGCTCGATGATGACGGCGTCAACGCCGGACTTGTGAAGCAACTGACCGAGCAGCAGGCCGGCGGGGCCGGCACCAACGATGGCAACCTGGGTGCGCATGGGAAACCTCTGGGAATGGGGTGGGGGAGATGGGGGATACCGAAAACCAGTGGCCTTGAGCGTAGGTTGATCCAGATCAAAGCGATATCCGGCGCTGCCGATTGCGTGCGATCAGTCGATGCTTTGTGCGATGATCGCGCAGTCTCCGGGGTGATGCGGGTGGTCAGGCCCGTTGGTGAGTGCACCGAGTCGCTGCAGGGCCCCGGTAGCCCTGGCGTTCGAACCCCGCTCAACCCCCTGGTCCCCAACCCGTCACCCCCATGGCTTCCACCCCCATCGCCAAGGCAGACTTCATCGAAGGCATGGCCAAAGGCATGGCCGTGCTGGAGAGTTTCGACACCGAGCGCCAGCGCCTGAACGCCACACTGGCGGCGCAGCGCACCGGCCTCACGCGGGCGGCGGCGCGGCGGCACCTGTTGACACTGGCGCACCTGGGTTATCTGGAAACGGATGGCAGCTACTTCTGGCTGGCGCCCAAGGTGCTTCGGTTTTCGGGCAGCTACCTTGCGTCTGCCCGGCTGCCGCGCGTGCTGCAACCCACGCTGAACCGGCTGGCAGCCCAGACCCAGCAGTCGTTCTCGGCGGTGGTGCTGGATGGGGATGAGGTGGTGATCGTGGCGCGCAGCGGCGTGTATGGCGCGCCGTCGCGGGTGCTGGCCTATGGCTTGCACCTGGGCGCGCGGCTGCCGGCCCACCCTACGTCCACCGGCCGCGTGTTGCTGGCGGCGCTGCCCCCGGCGGAGTTGACCGCCTGGATTAAGAACCGGCCCTTGCACCGCCTCACGCCCCAAACCATTACGCAGGTAGGCCCGCTGCGGCAGGTGATCACCAAGGTGCGGCGGGATGACTATTGCCTGGCCGTGGAGGAGCACGAGCTGGGCGTGCACGCGCTGGCTGTGCCGCTGCGCAACCTGCAGGGCCATACGGTGGCGGCGCTCAACGTGGTGGCGTCGCCCAAGCAGATGGACGAGGGCAGCCTGCAGCGCGACATGCTGCCGCTGCTGCAGGAGGCCGCCCGCGAACTGCGCGGACTGCTGTGACTGTCCGCCACAAGCCTCGCCGCCATGAAAAATGGCCCTTGTGAGGGCCATTCGGTGCCAAATTGGCAGGAAGCGCTAGTGCAATATGCGCTGATAGCTATTATTTTGAGAGCGTCTTGAATACTTCACGCGCAGCAGCCACGGTGGCTGCCACGTCGTCGGCGGTGTGGGCGGCGCTCACGAAGCCCGCTTCATACAAGGCCGGTGCAATGTAGATGCCCCGGTCCAGCAGACCGTGGAACAGCTGGTTGAAGCGCGCGCTGTCGGTTTTCAGCACCTGGGCATAGTTCTGCGGCAGTTCGGGCAGCAGGAAGAAGCCAAACATGCCGCCCTCGCAGTCACCGCAGAACGGCACGCCTTCGGCCGTGGCAGCGGCTTGCAGTCCATCGACCAGCGAGCGGGTGCGGGCCGACAGCGCATCGAAGAAGCCGGGCTTTTGGATCTCGCGCAGCGTGGCCAGGCCACAGGCCGTGGCCACCGGGTTGCCCGACAGCGTGCCCGCCTGGTACACGCCGCCCAGCGGTGCGAGGTGTTCCATGATGGCGCGCGGGCCACCAAAGGCCGCCAGCGGCATGCCACCGCCGATCACCTTGCCCAGCACGGTGATGTCGGGTTGGAAGCCGGGGATGCTCTTGGCGTACACGCTTTGCGCGCTGCCCAGGGCCACGCGGAAACCGGTCATCACTTCATCCAGCACCAGCAGCGCACCGTATTCGGTGCACAGCTCACGGCAGCGCTGCATGAACGGCACGCTCGCGCGCACCAGGTTCATGTTGCCCGCGATGGGCTCGATCATCACGCAGGCCAGTTCCTTGCCGTGCAGTGCAAAGGCTTCTTCGAGCTGGGCGACGTTGTTGTATTCGAGCACCAGGGTGTGCTGCACCACTTCAGGCGGCACGCCCGCGCTGGTGGCATTGCCAAACGTGGCCAGGCCCGAGCCGGCCTTGACCAGCAGCGAGTCGGCATGGCCGTGGTAGCAGCCTTCAAACTTGATGAACTTGCTGCGGNGGCCAGGCGGATGGCGCTCATGCCCGCTTCGGTGCCCGAGCTGACCAGACGAATCATCTCCATGGACGGCACCAGGCTCAGGATCTCCTCGGCCAGCTCGACTTCGCGCTCGGTGGGGGCGCCAAAGCTGAAGCCTTCGAGCGCCGCCTTCTGCACCGCGTCGAGCACGGCGGGGTGGCCGTGGCCGAGGATCATCGGGCCCCAGGAGCCGATGTAATCAATGAAGCGCTGGTCGTTCGCATCCCAGAAGTAGGCGCCTTGCGCGCGCTTGACGAAGCGGGGTGTGCCTCCGACCGCCTTGAAGGCCCGCACGGGCGAATTCACGCCTCCGGGGATCAGCGCCTTGGCGCGTTCGAACAGGGGAATATTGAGATCAGTGCTTGGTGTCATGGGGTGGCATCACAAAACCCTCCAGGGCCTGTGTTTCATCAATCGTGGTTTCTTCTTCGTCGCCGTCGGTCTCATCGTCCTCAGGCTGTGCCCAGAACATGCGGTCGGGCACGATGTGCCCCATGCCGGGGCGAAAGCCTGCGTCCAGGCAGCGGTCGAGGTAACCCAGCGCTTCGCTGGTGGCTTCGCCCAAGTCGTTGCCGCTGGCCACCAGGGCAGTGAGTGCGGCCGAGAGCGTATCGCCCGCGCCCGAGAAGGTGGCGTCAAACAGCTCAAACTTGCCACTGCCCAGCACGGTCTGCGGAGAGGCCAGCACGTTCTCGACGAACTGCTCGGGCAAGGGGATGCCAGTGACCAATGTGTAGGGCACGCCCATCTCGGACGCTGCGCGAGCAATGTCCCGGGCGGTGGGGCTGCGCTCGCCCGTCCAGTCCGGCAGCAGCCAGCGCCACAGGGTGCTGTGGTTTCCAACCAACACTGAGGTCTGGGGCAGCAGCAGCTCGCGGAAGGCGTCGAGGTACTCGTCGATCAGCTCGTCACGCCACCAGGACAGGTTGGGCATGTAGGCGATCACGGGGACTTCGTCATAGTCGGTCGTGATCTCGGCAATGGTGCTGATGTTCTCGGGGCTGCCCACAAAGCCGACTTTGATGGCCTGTACGGGCAGGTCTTCCAGCACGGCCCGCGCCTGCTCGGACACAGCCTCGTCGTCGAAGCTGAAGTGGTCAAAAATCTGAGCGGTGTCGCGGGCATAGGCCCCGGTGACCACGGCGATCGGATGCCCGCCGACCGAGGCGATGGTGGTGATGTCGGCGGTCAGTCCGCCGGCTCCGCTGGGGTCGCTGGCATTGAACACCAGCACACAGGCCGGGCTCGCTTCCTCCGCGTCATCGTCGTCAATATCTGGGATTTCTGGGGGGGGAAGGGAGGCTTTGATGGTCATGGACCAGATCCTGCTGGAGGGGTGGCACGGAAGCTGCAGGCCGCGGAGATCACTAGATACAATCGTTGCATTCTATGTGAAGGCCCTTTAAGCTGTGACCGACTTTAAAACTTGGATGTGTTTGATTTGCGGCTGGATTTATGACGAGGCTGAGGGGTCTCCCGAACACGGCATTCCACCCAACACCCCCTGGGATCAGGTCCCGATGAACTGGACCTGCCCAGAATGTGGTGCCCGCAAGGAAGATTTCGAGATGGTCCAGATCTGAGGCGCTCCAGCACCAATCGCTGCTGCGTTGTTTATTTTCTCCATCGGGAGCAGTGACAATTGACTACAACAGGCGCATCTTTCAAAGTGCTCGTGGTGGATGACAGCAACACCATCCGTCGAAGCGCCGAGATTTTTCTCAAGCAGGGGGGGCACGAAGTCTTGTTGGCCGACGACGGCTTTGATGCTTTGGCCAAAGTCAACGATTACCAGCCTCAGCTGATTTTCTGCGACATCCTCATGCCCAAGCTCGACGGGTACCAGACCTGCGCCATCATCAAGCGCAACGCCCGTTTCGCAGATACCCCGGTGGTGATGCTGTCCTCCAAGGACGGCGTGTTCGACAAGGCGCGTGGGCGCATGGTCGGCTGCCAGGAATATCTCACCAAGCCGTTTACCAAAGACCAGCTGTTGCAGGCAGTGCAGCAGTTTGGCAATTCCCAACAAGGAGCCATGTAATGCCCATTCAGAAAGTATTGGTCGTCGACGACTCGAAGACCGAGTTGATGTTTTTGACGGACCTGCTTCAGAAAAAAGGCATGCAAGTCCGTACCGCAGAAAATGCCGAAGAGGCGTTTCGCCGTCTGGCCGAAGAAAAGCCTGACCTCATCCTGATGGATGTGGTGATGCCGGGCCAAAACGGGTTTCAGCTCACGCGTGCCATTACCCGTGACCCCCTTTACGCTGATGTGCCCATCATCATGTGCACCAGCAAGAACCAGGAAACCGACCGTGTCTGGGGCATGCGCCAGGGTGCGCGCGGCTACATCACCAAGCCGGTGGATCCCGCAGAGCTGCAGGCCAAAATTGACGCTCTGAACTGAGGCAGCGGCGCGCTCATGGCAAACCGCGAAGCCCTACGGGAGCTCCAGACCCGACTTGCCAGCCGTTTGCAGGCTGCAAGGTCCGAAGGTACGTCTGTGTCCTCCTGGCTGGCTGTAGAGTCCGCCGGGAATTTCTATTTGCTGCCCCTGGGGCAGTCCGGGGAGATCTTCCCCTGGGTATCGGTGCAGGCGGTGCCTTACACCCAGAGCTGGTTTCTGGGGGTGGCCAACCTGCGCGGCGGCCTGGTGGGGGTGGTGGATCTGGCCGGGTTGCTGGGGTCCACCGCAGCACGCACCGAGCAAGCCCTGTCCGAGGCCAGCCTGCTGGCATTCAATGCGGCGCTTGACGTTAACGCTGCCTTGCTGGTGGACCGCCTCGCCGGTCTGCGCGGCACGGATGCGTTTGTGTCGTCCGAGCCGCCCGCCGAGGATTCACCCAGCTTCTTCGGCACCACCTATATCGATTCCAGTGGCACACGCTGGCAGGAGCTGAACTTGCAGATCCTGTCCCAACATCCCGCTTTCCTGAGCATCAGTGCTTGAGTTTTTCTGTAAGGCTGCACCATGTCCGTCGTCAATCAATTTGGAAAACTGTTCAACCGGAAACCCGCCACGCCTGACACCGGCGCAGCCGCCGGCGCGACCGACGATGGGCAGGATCTCCTGGCCACGGGGGCGCTGGATGGCTCGCAACTGCGCGACTCCTACCAGGCCGAAGCCATGAACAGCGTCCAGGGCGATCCCGACGGCTACACGCCCGAGTTGACCGCGCCCGAGGCCGAAGAAGACCTCATCAGCCTGCCCCTGCTGGGCCGCTCGACCGCTGCCGGCCATCAGCGCCGACTGCTGGCCTTGCTGGCCGTGGGTGTGGTGGTGCTGGCGCTGATCGCCGGTTGGGTGCTGCAGCAGGCCGACCGTTCCGCACAGCAATTGGCCGCTACCGGTCAGTCGCTGATGCAGTCGCAACGTCTTGCCAAGTCGGTGTCGCAGGCACTGGTGGGTAGCCCACAGGCCTTCCCGGACGTGGTGGAAAGCTCTGGCGTGCTGGCGCGCAACGTGCGCGCCCTGAATGCCGGTGACAACGAGTTGGGTGTGCAGTCGCTGGGTGAGCCCTTCAAGCCCGATCTGGACGCCGTCAACCCCCTGATGGAGCGCGCTGAGCGCAACGCCAGTGTGGTGATGGGTCAGCAGAAGATCCTGACGCAGGTGGGCGACGCTCTGCGCACCATCAACCGCCAGTCGTCCGACCTGCTGGAAATCGCTGAAACGGTCTCCTCGCTCAAGCTGCAACAAAATGCGCCCGCTGCCGAAATCTCCGCCGCAGGCCAGTTGGTGATGTTGACCCAGCGTATCGGCAAGTCTGCCAACGAGTTCCAGACCATGGAAGGCGTGAGCCCTGAGGCAGTGTTCCTGTTGGGCAAGGACTTGAACTCCTTCAAGGAAATCGCGCAGGGCCTGCTGGAAGGCAGCCCTGAGTTGCGCCTGTCGGCCACCAAGGACGCGCAGACCCGCGAACAACTGGAAGCGCTGATCAAGCTGTACGAACAGACCCGGACCCAGGCCAGCGCGATTCTGGGCAACCTGCAAGGTCTGGTGTCTGCCCGCGAAGCACAGTCCGCCATCATTGCCGACAGCGAGCCACTGCGCCGCCAGCTGGAAGGTCTGCAGAGCAAGCTGTCCGCCCAGACCGGTCTGGGCGCCGGCCAGTTCGCCGCTCTGGCGCTGGCAGGCTTGTTCGTGCTGCTGTGCGGTATCGGCATTTCGCGCGTCCAGCTGCTGGACAGCCGTGGCCGTCAGGCAGCTGCTGAAAACCAGCAACGCGACGCCAAGCGCCAGGAGCAGGAAGCCAAGCGCGTCAACGACGCCAACCAGGCCGCCATTTTGCGTTTGATGAACGAACTGCAGTCGGTCGCTGAAGGTGACCTGACGCAAGAAGCCACCGTGACGGAAGACATCACTGGCGCCATTGCCGACTCGGTGAACTACACGGTGGAAGAGCTGCGCCAACTGGTGGGCAGCGTGCAGAACACGGCGACCCGCGTGGCGCAGACGACTGCCCAGGTGGACAACACCTCGACCGAACTGCTGGCGGCATCGACCGAGCAGCTGCGTGAAATTCGCGAAACCGGCCGCTCCGTTCTGGACATGGCGACTCGCATTAACGAGGTGTCTACACAAGCGCAAGAGTCCGCCACGGTGGCCCGTCAGTCGCTGCAAGCCGCGGACTCGGGTCTGCAGGCCGTGCAGAACGCTATCGGCGGTATGAACTCCATCCGTGACCAGATCCAGGACACCTCCAAGCGGATCAAGCGCCTGGGTGAATCGTCGCAGGAGATCGGTGAAATCACCGAGCTGATTTCTGACATTACCGAACAGACGAACGTGCTGGCTCTGAACGCTGCCATCCAGGCTGCATCCGCCGGTGAAGCCGGTCGCGGCTTCTCGGTGGTGGCGGAAGAAGTGCAGCGTCTGGCTGAACGTTCGGCCGATGCGACGCGCCAGATTTCTGCCCTGGTGAAAGCCATTCAGACCGACACCCAGGATGCCGTGGCTGCTATGGAGCGCTCCACGCAGGGTGTGGTGGAAGGGGCACGCCTGTCCGACAGCGCTGGTACTGCGCTGACCGAGATTGACCGCGTGTCGCGCCGTTTGGCCGAACTGATTGAGCAGATTTCGTCTTCGACTTCCCGGGAAGCTGTTCTGGCCAACGAAGTAGCCGACAACATCCAGCACATTTTTGCGGTGACCGAGCAGACGGGTGAAGGTACCCGCACCACAGCGCAACAGGTGCGCGAGCTCTCGCACATGGCCGAGGAACTGCGCCAATCGGTGGCACGTTTCAAGATCGCCTGACGCAGCAGTTAGTCATCAACCAGCTGGCTCATTGCAGCCGGGGACGAATCCATGTCATCTATTGATGTCAACAATGCACCGGCCGCCGACGGGACCCAGGGAGATCAGGACCTGGGTCCTTTGGCTTGGGTGCTTGACGAGCTGCGCAAATCGCTGGACGGTGCTGTCAAGGCGATGCGGCGCTTTGTGCGTGATGCAGAGGTAGCACGCGAGTCTGATCTGGCGGCGCTGGACGCTGGCCCCCTGCGCATTGCGCGCCAGCAACTGCACCAAGCCTGTGGTGCGCTGGAAATGGTGGGCATGGGCCCTCCGGCGCTGGTGTTGCGGTCCATGGAATCGGCGGTGCAGAAGTTTGTTCAGCGCCCCGAAACCTGCAGCGATGACGCTGCCGCCGTGATCGAGCGCGCCAGTTTTGCGCTGATCGAATACCTGGAAACCGTGCTGGCGGGCAAAGCCGTATCGCCCGTGGCCCTGTTTCCGCAGTACCGCGATGCCCAGGCACTGGCAGGCGCTGATCGCGTTCATCCCGCTGATCTCTGGCCGGTGGAGCGCCGTTTCCGTGAACCCGAAGGTGCGGTATCGCGCCCACCTCTGCCCTACGGTCCCGAGGCGCGGGCGCGGCTGGATGCAGCTGTGCTGCGCATCGTCAAGTCGGGGGACCTGAAGGCCGCCCTGAGCCTGCGCGACACCTGCCTGGGCTTTGTGGCTGCACAAACAGATCGGCAGGCGCGTGCGTTCTGGAAAATTTGCGCGGGTTTCTTCGATGCGTTTAGCTCGGGCCTTTTGCCGCCAGATGTGTACGTCAAGCGCGTGGCATCCCGTGTGCTCATGCAGTACGCCACCTTGGCCAAGGGCGATCCGACGATCGCCGACCGGCTGGTGCAGGACCTGCTGTTCTTCTGCTCGCAGGCCAAGGTGGCCGATCTGGCAGAGGACGCAGCGCCCTCATTGCGTGCTGTCCGTCAGGCCTTTGCGCTGGACCGCTTCAAGCCGGTGGACTACGAGACTGCCCGCTTCGGACGGTTTGACCCGGCGGTGTTGACGCAGGCGCGCAAGCGCATTGCCTCGGCCACGGAAACCTGGTCTGCCCTGGCGGGTGGCGACCGCAACAAACTCAAGCCAGCGGCAGACCAGTTCAGCTTGGTGTGTGATTCGCTGCGCAAGCTCCATCCGGGCAGTGAGAACCTGGCGCAGGCGCTGACGCGTGCCCTGGATTCAACCACCCGGTCGGGCGAACCCCCGTCGCCCGCATTGGCGATGGAAGTGGCTACCTCCGTGCTGTACCTGCAGGCAGCTTTTGAAGAGCTGGACACGGCAGACGAACAGATGGAAGCCCGCGCCAGCCGTCTTGCAGAGCGTCTGGATGCGGTCACGGCGGGTGCCGAACCCGAACCCCTTGAACAATGGATGGAAGAGCTGTACCGCCGGGTCAGCGACAACCAGACCATGGGCAGCGTGGTCGATGAGCTCCGGGTGACCCTGGGCGAGGCCGAAAAGGCCATGGACCAGTTTTTCCGCAACCCGAAGGACACTGGTGTGCTGGCGACCGTGCCAGGCCATCTTGCGCAGATGCGCGGCGTGCTGTCGGTGCTGGGGCTGGATCAGGCATCACTGGCGGTGGTCCGCATGCGCGACACGGTGGAGCGTCTGCTGATCAACGAGGTGCCCGAAGAAGAACGCCAAAGCGCGTTTGAAAAGCTGGGTAACAGCCTGGGCGCATTGGGTTTCCTGATCGACATGCTGAGCTATCAGCGCACCATGGCGCGCAAGCTCTTTGTGTACGACGAAGAACTGGGCGAACTGCGCATCCTCATGGGTAAAACCCGTGCGCGCGCCTCTGATGCTGTGGAAGAAGCGCCTGCCAAGCTGGAAGAGCGTTCTGCCACCTTGGTGCCAGACGTGATTCCCCGCTTTCCGGTGCAGGAGCCTGTCAGCGAGCCCACGGACTTTGCACCGTTCCCTGATTTTGAGTCGGCCCCCGCAGCCGATGCCAGCGTGGCGGCAGAGCCCGCAGGCCTGGCCCCGGACATCTCCTTTGACGTTCCCGCCGTTGCCGCGCCCGTACCGCTGGAAGCAGCCGCTCCGGCGGCTGCGGCTGCGCCTGCTCCAGCGCCCGATGTCGAAGATGAACTGCTCGACGTGTTCCTCGAAGAGGCACGCGAAGTGGTGGTCAACGGCCTGGCTGCCATTGAGCAGCTGCGGGGTGAACCTGGTGACTTGAGCGAGCAGACCACACTGCGCCGTGCGTTCCATACGCTCAAGGGCAGCTCGCGCATGGTGGGGCTGAACGACTTTGGCGAAGCAGCCTGGTCGATGGAGCAGGTGCTCAACGTCTGGCTGGCCGAACAAAAGCCCATGCAGCCGAGCTTGTTGCAGTTGTCCACCGACGCACTGCATGCTTTCAGTAGCTGGGCAGACGACATCGCCGCAGGCCGCGCGACGGGCTGGGACCCTGAGTCCTTCCGCCGGTCGGCAGACGCCATGCGCTTGGATGGCACGCTGGTACCGCTGGCGATGCCATCGGGTGGCGGTATGGCACCCGAACCTACAGCACCACAGGCCGCGCCGGAGCTTGCCGAGGCCGCGCCAGAGCCGGTGGATGCCCTCTCCACCGAAGTGCTCAGCGAAGAACTGACGGTGCCGGATTTCCAGGCCACCGAGATCTCCGAGCATGTTCCCGAACAGCCCGTCGAGAGCGCCAACGCTGCCCCGGAAGTGGCCGAGGAGATCGACTTCTCGGTGTTCACTGCAGCTTTGAACGAGTCTGCCCACGAACCTGCACCTGTGGTCGATCCGTCCAGCGTGGACTTTGTCCTCGACCTGGAGCTGCCTGACCTGGAGCCTGTGTCTGCGGAAGCGCCTGTGCCAGCAGTGGATCACGCAGAACCTGTCGATGCGCCGCTGCAAGCGCCCGCTGGCGCCCTGGGCGACGAACTATTGCTGCCAGAAGACCTGGTGCTCGATGCCGCCGAACCGCAAAACGCGGTGGATACAGAGGTCCGCATTCCTTCGGATGGGTTGGAGGCCCTGGACGTGGCTGAGCTGGAGAAGCTGCTGGAGGCCGAGTCGGCCGAGGCTGCCGAACTGCTTGCACCTGCCCCCGAGGACGTGGCTGTGGCCGGTTCCGAAGCGTTGCCAGACGACCTGATCGCTGAAGTGGAGCCCGCGCAAGAAGTGGCGCATCTGCTCGATGCCCTGCCGCAGGAAGAAGGCGGCAGCGACGATGCGGTGAAGGTCATCGACACGCTGCGCATCGGTATCCCGCTGTACAACGTGTACCTGAATGAGGCCGATGAATGGTCTCGTCGCTTGGTGACCTGTTTGCAGGAATGGGCGCTGGAACTGCATGAGCCGCTGCCTGACACGGCCGTGGCCCTGTCGCACTCGCTCGCCGGCAGTTCGGCCACGGTGGGCTTCACCGCGCTGTCCGAAATGGCCCGCGTGCTGGAGCACACGCTGCAGCATGTGCAGCTGCAGTCGGGTGGCACCGAAGAGCAGGCGGCAGCGTTCATGGCTGCAGCGGAAGACATCCGTCGCCTGTTGCACCAGTTTGCTGCCGGGTTCCTCAAAGAGCCGAGCCCGGAAGTGCTGGCCCAACTGCGCCAGATTCTGGAAACCGAGGTGGTCAGCACCCAGTCTCCACCCGAGGAAGATGCGCAGGCCTACCTCGACGCCGCAGAGCAGGAAGCGTCCGAAGTTGCTGCGGCCGAGTTGGCGCCTGAGCCGGTGGCGGAGGTGCCTGTGGTGGATGCAGAGCCTGAGGCTGTTGCACCGGCTGTGCCTGCCCCTGTGGTGGGCCATGTGGCGCCCGCGCTGTCGGCAGTCATCCACGACCACGATCAGCACATTGACGATGCCATTGCGCACGCCATTGCCTCGATCCCGGACGCGGACGATGACATCGATGCGATCGACGTTATCGATCCCGACCTGTTCCCCATCTTCGAGGAAGAGGCGGCCGAGTTGCTGCCCCAGCTCGGTGGTGCGTTGCGCCAATGGGCGTCGCGCCCCGACAACCTCAGCGCCCGCAGCGAAGTATTGCGAGCCCTTCATACGCTCAAGGGCAGTTCACGACTGGCCGGGGCGATGCGCCTGGGCGAAATGGCCCACCGGCTGGAATCTGCGATCGAGCAGCTGGACGCAGAAACCGTCACGGCCGACCAGATTGAGCCGTTGCAAGGCAGTTTCGATGGACTGCAAGCCAACTTCGAGGCGCTGCGTGCCATTGGTCAGAGTCCTTCCGACACGGTGGTTACTCTGCCGGTCGAAGCCACGCCCGCCTTGCATGCCAATGTGGTGGATGCGGCCGCAGCCTCCGTCCCCTCGGCGGCAGCATCTTCTGCCAAGCCGCTGGCGATAACGGCTCCGTCCGTGCGCCTGCCAGGACCATCCCAGCTGGCGCCCCTGCGAGTGGCAGCCAACCAGTCGGTGCGCGTGCGTGCACAGCTGCTGGACCGCCTGGTCAATCAGGCGGGCGAGGTGATGATCAGCCGTTCGCGCCTGGACGCGCGCCTGGGCCAGTTCCGTAGCTCACTCACCGATCTGTCGGGCAATCTGGACCGCTTGCGTCAGCAATTGCGCGACATCGAGGTGCAGGCCGAATCCCAGATGCAGTCGCGTCTGGCGCTGTCCAAGGACTCTGCTGCGGGCTTCGATCCGCTGGAGTTCGACCGCTTCACACGGGTGCAGGAGTTGACCCGCATGATGGCCGAGTCGGTCAACGACGTGGCCACGGTGCAGCGCAATCTGCAACGTGCCATGGAAGGCGCTGAAGACGACTTGATTGCCCAAGGCCGCCAGGCGCGTGAGCTGCAACGGGATCTGCTGCGCACACGTATGGTGGAGTTCGAGGGGATTGCCGAGCGCTTGTACGCGGTGGTGCGTCAGGCCTCCAAGGAAACCGGCAAGCAGATCAAGCTGGACATCACCGGCGGCTCCATCGAAATGGACCGTGGCGTGCTGGACCGCATGACGCCCGCCTTCGAACATTTGTTGCGCAATTGCGTGGCCCACGGCATTGAAGAGCCTGAAGTGCGCACGGCGGCCGGCAAGCCGTCGTCGGGCACCATCACGGTGGATCTGCACCACGAAGGCAATGACGTATCGGTCGAGTTCCGCGATGACGGAGCGGGTCTGAACCTGCCGCGCATTCGCGAAAAGGCCGTGTCTCAGGGCATCGTGGAGCCCGGCGTGGAGCTGAGCGATGCGGATGCGGCCAACCTGATCTTCATGCCAGGCTTCTCGACGGCCTCCGAAGTGACTGGTCTGGCAGGGCGGGGCATCGGCATGGACGTGGTGCGTGCTGAGATCAATGCGCTGGGCGGCCGCATCGAAACCTCCACCGAGGCGGGCAAGGGTGCGGCATTCCGCATGGTGCTGCCGTTGACCACCGCAGTGACGCAGGTGGTGATGCTGCGCTCGGGTGATTTGGCGATCGGCGTTCCGGCCAACGTGGTCGAGATTGTCCGCCGCACCTCGGCCCCTGACTTGGCAGAGGCTTACCGTACCGGCGTGTTTGACGACGGCATGGAGAAGATCCCGTTCTTCTGGTCGGGAGCCCTGCTGCAGTCGTCCAGCCGCAGCACCGAGCCGGCGGGCAAGACCCGCCCGGTGGTGATCTTCCGAAGCGCTGCCCAGCGTGTTGCGATGCACGTGGACGAAGTGCTTGGCAACCAGGAAGTGGTGGTGAAGAACCTGGGGCCGCAGTTGTCCCGTCTGCCGGGTCTGGCGGGCATGTCCGTGCTGGCATCGGGTGCCGTAGTGCTGATCTACAACCCGGTGGCCTTGGCCACGGTGTATGGCGACCAGGTGCGTGCGGCCAGTGCCGACATGGCACCAGCGCCCGACGCCCCCGCCGCAGGCGGCACGGGTAAGGCCGTCGTGTCTCAGCAGTTGTCGGGACCGAGTCAGGTGCCGCTGGTGCTGGTGGTGGATGATTCCATCACCGTGCGCCGCGTGACGCAGCGTCTGCTGCAGCGCGAAGGCTACCGTGTGGCCCTGGCGGCCGATGGCCTGCAGGCGCTGGAGCGTCTGCAGGAAGAACGCCCGACGGTGGTTCTGTCCGACATCGAAATGCCGCGCATGGACGGCTTCGATCTGGCGCGCAACATCCGTGCAGACGGTGCCTTGCGTGATCTGCCCATCATCATGATCACCTCGCGGATTGCTGAAAAGCACCGCGAGCACGCGATGGAGCTGGGTGTGAATCACTACCTGGGCAAGCCGTATTCGGACGAAGAGCTGCTGAGCCTGATCCAGCACTACGCCCGCATCGCTGCAGCGGCTGAGGCCTGACACCATGCTGGCCCACTCCCGACCCTGCGAGTCAGCCTGGGTCGGGAGTGCTCTCTTGTTGCCTTGCCTTGTGGTGTCCTGTGCATCGATAGGGCGGACCGAGTCACCGTGATGGACCCGCTGGCTCCATCCCCTTCCCCCGATCCCCGGCTGCTGGCCTGCCTGGCCCTGGTAGCGCGCGAGCGGGCTTCGGACCTGTTTTTGCTGGCGGGTGCCGCGCCCACCATCAAGCGGCAGGGTGCCTTTGTCCCCATCACACAGCAAGTCCTGGCGGCCGACGATGTGCGGCATATGGCCTATTCCATCTTGCGGGAGGCCCAGCGCAAGGAGTTCGAGACCACGATGGAGTGCGACCTCTCGCTGCAGACCGCTGACGGGGAGCGCTTTCGCGTGAACGTGCACATGCAGCGCGGGCAGGTCGGCATGGTGATCCGCCATGTGATAGCGCGGATCCCGACGTTGGAAGAACTGGGGTTGCCGCCCGTGCTGCAGCGGCTGGCGTTTCTCAAAGGGGGGCTGGTCTTGACGGTGGGCTCGGCAGGCTCGGGCAAGACCACCACGCTGGCCGCACTGCTGGACCATCGCAACACGCACACTGGCGGGCACATCCTCACGGTAGAAGACCCCATCGAATACCTGCACAGCCACAAAAAATCTCTGGTGACGCAGCGCGAGGTGGGTCTCGACACCCTGTCGTATGACGAGGCGCTACGCCGTGCCATGCGTGAGGCGCCCAACGTGATCATGATTGGGGAGATCCGCGACCGGGCCACCATGCAGCACGCGCTGCACTACGCCGAATCCGGCCACCTGTGTGTGTCCACTCTGCACGCCAACAACGCCAACCAGGCCGTGCAGCGCATCGTCAACTTCTTCCCCGAGGATGCGCACCGCCAACTGCTCATGGACCTGTCGCTCAACCTGCGCGCCGTGATTGCGCAGCGGCTGGTCCAGGGGCTTGCGGGCCATCTGGTGCCCGCCACCGAGATCATGCTGCTGACGCCCTATGTGGCAGAGTTGATTCAGAAGGGGCAGATCGACGAACTCAAGACCGCCATCACCCGCAGTGGTGAGCAGGGCATGTGGAGCTTTGACCAATCGCTGCTGGGCATGGTGGAGACCGGTGCGATATCGCCCGAAGAAGCCATTGCCAACGCCGACAACCGCACCGATGTGCGCTTGCGGCTGCGGCTGGCCGCCGGGGCCTCGCTGGGCGGCGAGGGCATGCAGATGGCGCCGGAGGAACTCCCGCCGGACGACCCGCCGCCCACGGCGCATCACTAGCGCTCGGCGACCTGCTTGAGTCTGTGGGTCGGTGTGTTGTTACCCTGCAGCTGTCTTCACCACGGCATACCGCTCCAACGTGCGTTGTCGTGCGGCATCGTGCTCCACCACGGGCAAGGGATAGGTGTCTCCCAGGCGCACGCCCGCTTCCTGCAGTTCCAGCGGGCGCGCCAGCCAGGGGGCGTGGAGTGCCTTGGTGGGGAGCGCTGTGAGCTGGGGTAGGTAACGGCGGATGAATTTGCCCTCCGGGTCGAACTTCTCGCTCTGGCTCACCGGGTTGAAGATGCGGAAATAGGGCTGGGCATCACACCCGCTGGAGCTGGCCCACTGCCAGCCGCCGTTGTTGGCGGCCAGGTCGAAGTCATTGAGGTGCGTGGCAAAGTAGGCCTCGCCCCGCCGCCAGTCAATGCCCAGGTCTTTCACCAGAAAGCTGGCCACCACCATGCGCAGGCGGTTGTGCATGTAGCCCGTCTGGTTGATCTGCGCCATGGCGGCATCCACCAGCGGGTAGCCGGTGCGGCCCTCGCACCAGGCGGCAAACAGGGCATCGGCCCCGGGGCCGGTCTCCCAGGCGATGGCGTCGTAGGCCGGTTTGAAACTTTGGCCCACCACATGCGGGTGGTGGTGCAGGATCTGGAAGTAGAAGTCCCGCCAGATCAGTTCGCTGAGCCAGGTCGTGGCGCCCGGGTTGCCCTCCAGCATCAGGCTGTGCGCCGTGCGCGCCAGCAAGCGCGGCGAGATGGTGCCAAAACGCAGGTGCACGCTCAGGTAGCTGGGCCCTTTCACCGCTGGAAAGTTGCGCGTGTCCTCATACCGCTCGATGCGGCCGAGAAAATCGTCGAATAACTGCTGTGCGCCCTGGGCGCCGGTGGGCAGGCGCAGCTGGGACAGCGCTGTGGGCTCAAACCCGAGGTCCTGCAAAGTGGGCACCGGCTGGCAATAGGCTTCCGGTCGTGCGGCCAGATGGTGGGCGTGGCGCTCCACCGGATAGCTCTTGAGCTGGAACACATCGATCTTCTTGAGCCATGCATTCTTGTACGGTGTGAACACGCTGTACGGGTTGCCGGTCTGCGTTAGCACCTCGCTGCGCTCGAGCAGGGTATGGTCCTTGAACGTATGGAAGGCCTTGCCTGCAGCCGCCACGCGCGTGCGCACCAGGCGGTCGCGGTCCAGCGCCTGGGGTTCGTCATCGTGGTTGGCAAAGACCGCCTGCACGTCCAGGGCGTTGGCCAGTGCCGGAATGGCATCGCTGGCCACCGCGTGCCACACGATGAGGCCTCCCCTTTCATGCCCCGAAAGTGCGCGCAGGGTTTCATCTAGCTCCACCAGCGACTCCCGGATGAACTCCACCCGCCGGTCGGCGCGGGGCAGGGCATCGAGGATGTCCTCATCAAAAACGAAAGTGCAGAACACCTGCTCGCAGCGCGTCAGCGCGTGGTACAGGGCCGCCTGGTCGTGGGCACGCAGATCGCGGCGGAACCAGACCAGGCCACGGGAGTAAGTGGGCTCGGGGGAGGGGGGCATGTTCACCGTTAAAATTGCGGGATGTCTTTCGATTCTGCGCCCATCAACCTGACGCATCACTTCCTGATCGCGATGCCCGGCCTGGAAGATGAGTCTTTTGCGCGCAGCGTCGTCTATCTGTGTGAGCACAGCGAACGCGGTGCGCTTGGCCTCATCATCAACAAGCCCACCGATATCACCCTCAAGGGCCTGTTTGACAAGGTGGACCTGTCGCTGCGCCGCGAGGACCTCACCAAAGAGCCCGTTTTTCAGGGCGGCCCGGTGCAGACCGAGCGCGGATTTGTGCTGCACGAACCCATGCTCATGGACAAGGGGGAAACCGACGAGTCGGCCTACGCCTCCACCATGACCATCCCCGGTGGCCTGGAGATGACCACCTCCAAGGACGTGCTCGAAGCCCTTTCCACTGGCGCAGGTCCCC
Organism: Acidovorax sp. 22279; assembly: GCF_052045435.1. Taxonomy (NCBI): domain Bacteria; kingdom Pseudomonadati; phylum Pseudomonadota; class Betaproteobacteria; order Burkholderiales; family Comamonadaceae; genus Acidovorax; species Acidovorax sp. 22279. Next base: position 190,791 of record NZ_JBQEOV010000007.1, on the reverse strand, counting down.
GCCGCGTGCTCATCACGCTGGGGTATTCGTCCTGGGGCGAGGGTCAGTTGGAGTCTGAGCTTGCCGAGAACGCCTGGCTCACGGTGGCCGCCGATCTGTCGGTGATCTTCGACACGCCCGTGCCCGAGCGGTACGACCGAGCCCTGTCGCTTTTGGGCTTGCAGGCCTGGATGCTGTCGCCCGAGGCGGGGCACGCATGACTGGCGCGCCCGCTCAGTCCATCCAGCCGCCAGCCGTTCCTGCGCATTTCCAGACCTTTCTTGCTTTTGACTTTGGGCTCAAGCGCACGGGCGTGGCCTCGGGCAACCGCATGCTCAAGAGCGCCACACCCCAGCGCACCATCCAGGCCGAGGGCGACGCCCGTTTTGCCCATGTGGCCGAGCGCATCAAGGAATGGCAGCCCGATGCGCTGGTGATCGGTGTGCCCTACCACCCCGACGGCGCGGCCCACGAAAACACCGCGCGTGCTCTCAAGTTCGGACGCCAGTTGCGCGGGCGCTTTGGCTTGCAGGTGTTCGAGGTGGACGAGCGCTACAGCACCACCGAAGCCATTGCAGGTGGTGCCAAGGATGCCGACGCGGCCTCGGCCTGCATCATCCTGGAACAGTTTTTGAGGAATCTCCCATGACCACCCCATCCCCTGGAATGTCCGGTAGCTTGGTGCTAGACGCCGAGGCGCTGTACCGCGAACTGCTGCGCGGCGTGCGCAGCATGTTGACCCCCACCACGCGCCTGGCGGGCATCGCCTCCGGCGGCGCCTGGCTGGCCGAGCGCCTGCAAAAAGACCTGGGCCTGGAAGGTCCGGCCGGTGTGTTGTCATCGGTGATGCACCGCGACGACTTCGCCCAGCGTGGCTTGTCGGCCAGTGCGCAGACCGCGCTGCCGTTTGACGTGAACGGTGCCGACGTGCTGGTGCTCGACGACGTGCTCTACACCGGCCGCACCATCCGCGCCGTGCTCAACGAGCTGTTCGACTACGGCCGCCCCGCCAGCGTGCGCCTGGCCGTGCTGGTGGACCGTGGCGGGCGCGAGCTGCCCGTGCAGGCCGACTTTGCTGCTGCCCGCGTGGCCCTGCCGGTCGCCCATTCGCTGGCCCTGGCGCGAGGCGACAGCGGCACCTTCCAATTCCAAGTCCAAGACAAAGACTAAAGAGGCCTGACCGTGCTGCACAAGCGCAATCCCCAACTCAACGGCAACGGCGAACTCATCCACCTGCTATCCATCGAGGGCCTGCCGCGCGACATCGTCACGCACATCCTCGACACGGCCGCCAACTTCGTCAGCGTCAACGACCGCGAAGTCAAGAAGGTGCCCCTGCTGCGCGGCAAAAGCGTGTTCAACCTGTTCTTCGAGAACAGCACGCGCACCCGCACCACGTTCGAGATCGCGGCCAAGCGCCTGTCGGCCGACGTGATCAACCTGGACATCGCGCGCAGCTCGGCCAGCAAGGGCGAGTCGCTGCTCGACACTATTGCCAACCTGAGCGCGATGGCGGCCGACCTGTTCGTGGTGCGGCACAGCGAGTCAGGCGCGCCTTACCTGATCGCGCAGCACGTGGCGCCGCATGTGCACGTGATCAACGCCGGCGACGGACGGCATGCCCACCCCACGCAGGGGCTGCTGGACATGTACACCATCCGTCACTACAAAAAGGACTTCAGCAACCTCACCGTGGCCATCGTGGGCGACGTACTGCACTCGCGCGTGGCGCGCTCGGACATCCACGGCCTGACCACCTTGGGCTGCGCCGAAGTGCGTGTGGTGGGTCCGCGCACCCTGGTGCCGTCGGACATGGCGCAGATGGGCGTGCGGGTGTGCCACACGCTTGAAGAAGGCATCAAGGATGCCGACGTGGTCATCATGCTGCGCCTGCAGAACGAGCGCATGAGCGGTGCGCTGCTGCCTTCCAGCCAGGAGTATTTCAAGAGCTTCGGCCTCACGCAGGAAAAGCTGCAACTGGCCAAGCCCGACGCCATCGTCATGCACCCCGGCCCCATCAACCGTGGCGTGGAGATCGACTCCGCCGTGGTCGATGGAAAGCAGAGCGTGATCCTGCCGCAGGTGACCTTCGGCATCGCGGTACGCATGGCTGTCATGTCCATCGTCGCTGGGAACGAGGCGTGACCTTGAGGATGAATACTCCTGTTTTCATAGCTGCTCGTGCTTATCAATCAAGCGCTAGCAGCCAATTTGGCTTGAAATCATGAAGATACTGATCCAGAACGGCCGTGTGATCGACCCCGCCTCGGGCCTTGACCAGACCTGCGACATCGCGCTGGCGGCGGGCCGCATCGTGGGGGTCAACCGCGTGCCGCCCGACTTTGCGCCCAATCGCACCATCAACGCTGCCGGCTGCATCGTGTTGCCCGGCCTGGTGGACCTGGCCGCGCGCCTGCGCGAGCCCGGCCATGAGCACGAAGGCATGCTCGAATCCGAAATGGCTGCGGCCGTGGCCGGTGGCGTGACCAGCCTGGTCTGCCCACCCGACACCGACCCGGTGCTTGACGAACCCGGCCTGGTGGAGATGCTCAAGTTCCGCGCCGAGAAGCTGCACCAGTCGCGACTGTTCCCGCTGGGCGCGCTCACGCGCAACCTCGCTGGCGAGGTGCTGACCGAGATGGCCGAGCTGACCGAATCCGGCTGCGTGGGCTTTGGCCAGGCCGAGGTGCCGCTGGCCAGCACCCAGGTGCTGCAGCGCGCGCNCGCTGCAGTACGCCGCCACCTTTGGCTACACGGTGTGGTTGCGCCCGCAAGAGATGCACCTGGGCAAGGGCGTGGCTGCCAGCGGTGCGCTGGCCACGCGGCTGGGCCTGTCGGGCGTGCCCGTGGCGGCCGAGACGATTGCGCTGCACACCATTTTTGAACTGCTCAAGACCACCGGCGCGCGCGTGCACCTGTGCCGCCTGAGCAGCGCTGCGGGCGTGGAGCTGGTACGCCGCGCCAAGGCCGATGGCCTGAAGGTCACGGCCGATGTCAGCATCAACTCGCTGCACCTCACCGAAAACGACATCGGCTTCTTCGACAGCCGCGCACGCCTGACGCCGCCCCTGCGCCAGCAGCGCGACCGCGACGCCCTGAGCGCGGCGCTGCTCGACGGGACCATCGATGCGCTGGTGTCCGACCACACCCCGGTGGATGAAGACGCCAAGACCCTGCCGTTTGCCGAAGCCGAGCCCGGCGCCACGGGTCTGGAGCTCCTGCTGTCGCTGGCGCTCAAGTGGTCGCAAGACAGTGGTGTGCCTTTGCAGCGCGCGCTGGCAGTGGTCACGGCAGAGCCCGCACGCGTGCTGGGCAACGCGCTGGGCACCTTGCAGGCCAGCGTCGGCCAGATCGTGGAAGGCGGCGTGGGCGATCTCTGCATCTTCGACCCGCAGGCAGCGTGGACGGTGCAGGACGACGCGCTCGCCAGCCAGGGCAAACACACGCCGTTCTCGGGCTACGAGCTGCCCGGCCGCGTGCGCATGACCCTGGTCGGCGGACAGGTCGCTTTTGACCGCGGCTGAGACGGCGCGACGCTGCGATAGCAAGGCCCGGCCGTGAAGTTCCTGCGCGCCAGCTGGCGCCTCTTGCGGCTGCTGGGCCACATTGCCAAGGGCCTGTGGATTGTGGCGCTGCGGTTTCCGGCGCTGTCGCCCGACCAGCAGCACGCCCGCGTGCAGGTGTGGTCGCTGGAGCTGCTGGCCCATGCGGGCATCAGCCTGCGCATCCTGGGGCAGCCCCCGGTGACTGGCCCGGTGATGCTGGTGGCCAACCACATCTCGTGGCTCGACATCCCGGTGATGCATGCGGCGCGGCACTGCCGCTTTGTCTCCAAGTCCGACGTGCAGGCCTGGCCGCTGATCGGCACCCTGGCCACGGCAGCGGGCACGCTCTACATCGAACGCAGCTCGCGCCGCGATGCGCTGCGCATGGTGCGCTCGATGCAGGAGGCGCTGGAGCGCGGCGAGGTGCTGGCCGTTTTCCCCGAAGGCACCACGGGCGACGGGCGCGAGATGCTGCCCTTCCACGCCAACCTGCTGCAGGCCGCCGTGGCTGCAAAGGCGCCCGTGCAGCCCGTAGGCCTGCGCTTTGCCGACAAGGCCACGGGCGCCACCAGTTTTGCTCCCAGCTACATCGGCGACGAAACCCTGGTGGGCTCGATCTGGCGCACGCTCAGCGCCCCGCCCATCGAGGCCGTGGTGCACTACGGCCCCCCGGAGCTGGCAGGCGAGCGCGACCGCCGCACCTGGACGCAGCACCTGCACGACACGGTCGATCAGCTGCGCAAGGCCTGAGAACGCACACAGGATCCCTGGGTTCCCAACGAGCTGTCTTTGTGCGGCAAAAGCGTGCATATTCCACGCTTTGGGCCCTGCAGGTGGTCGTCCAGGTGGTCTGCCCGGCGCAATGTCCCGTATCGTCCGCGCTTTCCATTTGTCTGCGGTTCATCGCAGGCCTTTGCACACTGCCGGGAGGGCACCATGAACCTGATTGAACGCGCCAAAAGCATTCTTCTGCAACCCAAGGAGGCCTGGGCCACCATCGATGCGGAGGCCACCGACACCGCCACCCTGTTCACCCGCTACGCCATGATCCTGGCCGCCATTCCGGCGGTCTGCGGTTTCATCGGCATGTCGCTGATCGGCTTTGGCGGTTTTGGGGTCACCATCCGCGTGCCTTTTGTCTCCGGGCTGGTGAACATGGTCGTGTCATACGGGTTGAGCCTGGTGGGCTTGCTGGTGCTCGGTTTCATCATCGATGCGCTGGCGCCCACCTTCGGCGGGCAAAAGAACGCCATCCAGGCACAGAAGGTGGCGGTGTACGCCAGCACGGCCGCTCTGCTGGGCGGAGTGTTCAGCCTGCTGCCATCGCTGGCCATGCTGGGCCTGCTGGCGGCGGTGTACTCCATCTACCTGCTCTACACCGGCCTGCCTGTGCTCATGCGCAGTGCGCCCGAAAAGTCGGTGGGCTACACGGTGGTGGTCATCATTGCTGCCATCGTGATGGGTGTGGTCATCGGTGCCGTCAGTGCGCTGTTCATGCCGCGCAGCGGTGCGCTGTTTGGCGGTGCCGATGCCCCTGCCATCACCATGAACACGCCCGGTGGCAAGGTGTCCATCGACACCGCCGGCCTGGAAGCTGCCGGCAAGAAGATGGAAGAAGCCGCCCGCAAGATGGAAGAGGCCCAGAAGAGCCAGGATCCGGCCGCCATCGCCGCCGCCACGGGCGATGCCGCCAAGGCCGCTGCGGGTGTGCTGGGTGGGGGTCAGGCCATTGCGGCCCAGTCGCTCAAGGCGGCCCTGCCGGAGAAGCTGGCGGGCCTGCCCCGCACGGGTTTTGACGTGCAGGACGGTGCCGCCCTGGGCTTGCCCACCAGCCAGGCCAGCGCCCAATACGGCAACGACGACAAGCAGCTGCGCCTGGAGATCGTGGACGTGGGCGGCCTGGGGCAGATGGCGGTGATGGCCATGGGCATGGCGCAGGGCGAGAAAGAAGACCAGACCAGCGCCGAAAAGACGTGGCAAGAGGGGGGCCGCACCCTGCACCAACGCTACGACAAGGATGGCAGCCACGCAGAGTTCAAGACCATCCTGAAGAACGGCCTTGTGGTCAGCATCGAGGGCGACAAGATCGGTGTGAAAGAGCTGCGAGGCCTGATGTCGCAGGTGGACCTGAACGGGCTGGAAGGCCTGCAGCGCAAGGGCAAGTCCTGAGCGGAAGGGGACTTGCTATTGATTCAATAGCAATTCAGGCGTGTTCGACTAGCGCATCCGGCCGATTTTGATTCCATCACCCCCTCAGCCACGTGGAAACGTCACCACGTGGTCCACCTGGGCACGGATGCCGATCCACTCGCCCAGCGCGTGGTCGTGGTGGCTGGGCACATGGGCCAGCACCGTGTGGCCACTGGCCAGGCGCAGGGTGTACAGAAACTCCGACCCCCGGAACGACTTGCGCACGATTTGCGCCTGCACGGGCGCGTGGTCGTCGTGCACGATGTCGTCGGCGCGCAGCAGCACATCACATTCACCCGCAGGGTAGCTGCTGGGCAGGGGGCACTCATCCAGGTCAGTCAGGTCGCCCAAGGGTGTTTGGGCCACCACGTTGTTGCCGCCCTGCACCAGCGTGGCGGGGGCAAACACGCCGTGGCCGATGAAGTCGGCCACAAACCGCGTGGCGGGGCGGTGGTACAGGGTGTAGGCATCGTCCCACTGGTGCAGGTGGCCTTCGTTCATCACGCCGATCACATCGCCGATGGCAAACGCCTCGAACTGGTCGTGCGTCACAAACAGCGCCGTGGCGCCTGCGGCCTTGAGAATGCCGCGCACCTCGTGTGCCAGGCGCTCGCGCAGGTCCACGTCGAGGTTGGAAAACGGCTCGTCCAGCAGCATGAGCTGTGGGCGCGGCGCCAGCGCACGCGCCAGCGCCACACGCTGCTGCTGGCCGCCAGAGAGTTCGTGCGGGTAGCGGTGCTCGCTGCCCGTCAGGCCCACCAGCTGCAGCACCTCGGCCACCCGCGCGGCCTGCTCGGCCTTGGGCAACTGGTGGATGCCAAACGCCACATTGCGGCCCACCGACAGGTGCGGGAACAGCGCGTAGTCCTGGAACACCATGCCGATACGGCGCAGCTCGGGTGGCACGCTCAGGCGGGCGCTGCTGACCACACTTTTGGTGAGGCGGATCTCGCCCCCCGTCACGGGCTCCAGCCCGGCCACGGCGCGCAGCAGGGTGGTCTTGCCGCAGCCGGAGGGGCCGATCAGCACGCCGATGTCACCCGCTTTCAGGCTGAGCGTGACGCCTTGCACGGCGGCCTGTGCGCGGCCTGCGTAGTGCACTTCGAGTTGGGAGACCTCAAGAAACATATCTGTGCATTTTAGGCGGGGTGGAGTGAATGCTTAAAATTCGCATTTGCATTCCTGGGTGCTGGTGTAGTGTTGCGCGCTGGATGGCACATTGAAAACCGATGGATTTTTGGTCAGGGCAAGGCGCAAACCACTGCGATACCCGGAGGTATCGCTAGGATTTGCAACGCAGCCCTGGCCGAAAAGACGCGGTTTTTAAGTGCCAGATAGCGTGCAACACTGCACCAGGGTGCCCATGCCTTTCGGCAGGTGTGCGCTTTCTTTCCTCTGCCGAGCCCATCGCCTTGCGCCGCACGCCGTCTTCTGTCTTTCGCAGCATCCCGCTGATCCTGTTTGCAGGCTTTCTCGCCTTGCCGGTGCTGGCGGTGCTGGCGTCGTGGCTGCCGTTCTCGCCCACCGGGCAGGGCGATGCGCAGACGGGCGCCATCCTGCGCGAAATGGCGGCCACGGTGCTGCCCGGCTATGTGTGGACCACGCTGTGGCTCAGCGTGCTGGTAGCGTTGGGCGCGGCCGTGGTGGGCACGCTGGCGGCGGCGGCCGTCACGCTGTTCGACTTTCCGGGCCGCCGCACCTTTGAATGGCTGCTGCTGTTGCCGCTGGCAATGCCCGCCTACGTGACGGCCTACGCCTACACCGACTTTCTGCAGTTCAGCGGCCCGCTGCAGGTGGGCCTGCGCAACACCTTCGGCCTGGAAGGCCGCCTGCTGCCCGAGGTGCGCAGCCTGGGCGGCGCGGTGTGGGTGTTCATCTTCTCGCTCTACCCCTACGTGTACCTGCTGGCGCGTACGGCGCTGGGTGAGCGTGCTGCTCACCTCATGGAGGCCGCACGCCTGCTGGGTGCACCGCTGCCGCGCCGCATCCGCGCCGTGGCCCTGCCGCTGGCACGCCCGGCCGTGGCGGCTGGCGTGGCGCTGGTGCTGATGGAAACCCTGGCCGACTTTGGCGTGGCCAGCTACTTCGGCATCCAGACCTTCACCACGGGTATCTACAAGGCCTGGCTGTCCATGGACAACCGCCTGGCCGCCGCGCAGTTGGCGACCATGCTGCTGGTGGTGGTGATGGCGCTGCTGCACCTGGAGCACCGCGCGCAAAAGCGCATACGTTTTGCCACCGGCGGCGGGCGCGCAGGCTCGGCCGAGGCGCAGCCGCTGCGGCTGCATGGTGCGCGCCGGTGGGCCGCCTGGGCGGTCTGTACGGTGCCGGTGGTCATGGGTTTTGTCGCCCCGGTGGTCTTCATGCTGCGGCCGCTGGCGGCCGACTGGTCGGTGCTGCCGTGGGAGCGGTTCATGGAATGGGCCTGGCACAGCGTGCGCTTAGGATGCATCACTGCGGCGCTGGCCGTCGCCATCGCGCTCACCCTGGCTTTTGCGGTGCGCCGCCAGCCCGACGCCATCACGCGTGGCGTGGTGCAGCTGGCCAGCGTGGGTTATGCCGTGCCGGGCGCCGTCATCGTGGTGGGGCTGTTGTTGCCCGTGGGCTGGCTGCAGGCGGCCATGCCGCAGTGGGGTGTGGGCGCGCTGGTCACGGCCACGGCCTTTGGCATTGTGTGGGCCTACTTGGTGCGGTTTTGTGCAGTCGCCCTGCAATCCATTCAGAGCGGCTACGCGCGGATTCCGCCCAGCCTGGACGACTCTGCTCGCATGCTGGGCATGGGCAGCGCAGGCCTGCTGGCACGCGTGCACTGGCCGCTGCTCAAGCGCTCTACCGCCGCCGCAGCGCTGCTGGTGTTTGTGGATGTGATGAAGGAGCTGCCCGCCACCATGGTGCTGCGCCCCTTCAACAGCGACACCCTGGCCGTGGTGGCCTACCAGCTGGCACGCGACGAGCGCCTGGGCGAGGCGGCATTGCCGTCGCTGGCGTTGGTGGCGGTGGGGCTGGTGCCGGTGATTTTGCTCAGCCGCACATTGCGCAGCCGGGCGTAGTGCCAGACTGCAAAGCCACCGAGGCAGGGGGAGGCGGGGGGGGCCGATGGTGAACGGTCTCGCCACTTCTTCGACAGATCGCCAAGATCCAAGGCGCCGCTGTCGTTGGTCGGACGTCATTGCACGGGGTAGAGCGTTCCTGTGTAACGGTCACCACGCGAGTCATGAGACGGGCGCACGATCAATGTGCGGTAAGACTTGTAGTTGCCGTCTTTCAGCTCATCGCCAACCCACACAATCCATTCTTTCTGCAGGCGTTCACTACCCGCTTCGGTGGCCGGGCGGCTCACCACCCCGACGATCTTGAGGCTGAAAAATTGCGTGTCCGTTTCGATCTCCACGGTGTCTCGGTTCATGGTCACTTTGCCCAAACCCAAGAGAGTCTTGGGCGTGTGGGTTGGACCGTCTGCACGGTTGCGCAGTGAGGACGGGAAGGTGCGCAGGTCCAAGCGTTCATAAAGCGCTTTGACCGCGTTAGCAGGCAGGGCGGCTTGGGTCACGATAAAAGGCTGGGTGCCGACCATTCGCAATGCGTCACACACCAGGTATTCGCTGCGAATTTCCGCACTGCGTGTGGATTCGTCCGGAGCACTGGTAGACAAAAGATTGGAATACTGCGCGCAGTTGTTTGCCGCGCCCCCGTTGTCAAATGGCAAAGCCGTCCTGGGTACAGAAAGCGCCCCCTTCAGGTCCGTAAGTGCGGCCGCCACAGCAGCGTTCTGGGGGCTTACCTGGGTGAGTGCTTTGTGAGCGGAATGGCTCGCCGCTTGTGATGCGCCCAACGAGAGATAAACAGTTGCTGCTGTAGTGAGTAGAAATTTGTTCACTTGATGTTCTCCAGAAGCGCGGCTTCCTTCTTTCTGCGGGTTGGGAAAACATCGCCGAAGTTCCTCAAGATTTTTGCTGCTTCCGTCCAATCCTGTTTTGTGACGGCTGCCCAGAACTTCGGTGTCCCTGCATCCAGATTTTTCCCGTATTGGAAGGATACCGACGCGATCACGGTTTGAGCCTCTGCTGGCAAATCTATAAAGTTTTTTTCGCTAGAGGCTGCGTCGTATTTAATTTTCACCGTGGCCAAGTGAGCAGATTTAACAGCCTTGTCGATAGATTCTGCTTCGGAGGATGTGATTGTGAGCGGCGTTGTATCCAGCAGTTTCTTGGCGTCCTCCTTCTTGGCGCCGAGGTACGGTTTTAATTTTTCGATCAGGTTGGCAGGCAAGCCCAGTCGCTTCAAGTCTGCTTCTGACCGTTGGCCCAAGTCAAAACCGGTCGCAATCGTTACACCGCTTTTGCTCACTGCAGTTGCCGGAACGTAGCCACTAGTGGTGCGACCGCCCTCTAGGTCGCTCAGAAATGAATAGTCAATTAAGTCAGGCATTCTTGATTCTTGTTTTCGTATCTGTTTTTAAAGTGTGCGAGCAGATTTACTGATGTAGAGCCTCAAGTTGAGCCGCTACTGCGGACTCATCTGCACTATTCCTTGGCTCGCCCATCTGCTCAAATTGGCGTTGTGACGGAAGTACCCTCCCGCGCGGCGCATTGTTCTCTGTATTGATTCGCTAACGCATCTCACGCAGCTTTATTTCGTCTCCAGTTGCAACGGCTACTGAGTGGTGGGCCGGGTGCAAAAAAACGCATCGACGCCATTGCAATAGAGGCTAGGCGGCGACCGCTTCATTTGAAGCTGTACGGTGCGGTAGAACATCTGGTCACCTTGTCCCGCATTCAAAGGCAACGAGCGTTACATACGCTTCAGTTGATCAGCCTAAAAGGCAACGTGTCTTGACATAGACGTTGGCGCTGTGAGTTCGATTGGAGAACCGACTGATGCCTTCGTATTTCAACGATATGGGAATGTTGGATCGCAGCTGCGAACTGCATCTGAGGCGGGTGCTGTACGGAGCACTGGACACAAAACGTTCAACGTATCGCACCAGCACAGATCTGGTTACTTAGACTCCATGCCCGGCTCGCGGGGCAAAGTCAGCGTGAAGCGCGACCCCTGTCCCTCCGCAGAGGATAGTGTGAGCGTGCCCCCCATCAGCACCGCCAACGCCCGCGACAACGCCAGCCCGAGGCCCGTGCCGCCGTGCTGGTAGCTCACCTGGTCGTTGCCTTGGCGAAATTTCTCAAAGATCGTTTCGTGCAGGTGCGCCGGGATGCCCGGGCCGGTGTCCACCACGTGGAAGCGCACGGCGTCTTGGCTGGCGTCCACCTCAATGGCGACCGAGCCCGTGTCGGTGAACTTCATGGCGTTGGACAGCAGGTTGTTGAGCACCTGTTTAAGCCGCAGTCCGTCGCACATCAAAGTGTGGGGGGCGTCAGGGGCAATGCGCACATGGAGCGCCAGGTTCTTGTTGGCGGCCGTGACGGCAAAGAAGTCGGCGGTGGACTGAACAATCTCGGTCACGTTCTGTTCGGTGGGCATGTGGGGCATAGCACCTGCTTCCACCTTGGCCAGATCCAGGATCTCGGTGAGCAGGGCGTTCAAGTGGTCTGCCGCCTTGCGGATCAGGCTGGCCTGTTCCTTGAAGCGGGGCTGCTCCAGCCGTAGCTCCATCAGTTCTGCGAAGCCGCGGATGCTGGTGAGGGGCGTGCGCAACTCGTGCGAGACGGCGGCCAGGAACTCGCTCTTGGCCTTGCTGGCCGAGCGGGCCTCGGCCTCGCTGATGCGCAGTGCGGCGTTGGTGCTCTCCAACTGGCGCACGCTGCGCACAAAGATCACCGCTGCACCCACCAGCGCCACACTGAACAGCGCCATGGTGAACAGGGCCACATTGCGGCTAGCGCGCCATTCCTGCAAGGCCTCGTCGGTGCTGGTGGCCACCACCACCATCAGAGGGTAGGTGCCAACACGGCTGTAGGCATAAATGCGTTCGATACCGTCGATGCCGCTGGAGCGCACGTAGTGGCCGCTGGGGCCGCGTTCTTCTGCATTGTTGTCCGGACTGCGCGGCACTACGCTTCCCATTCCGACGCTCTGTCCTCCCATCACTCTTGCTCGAATGGTGCGGTCGTTTCCGATAAGTGTCACGACGCCAGTTCGCCCCAATTGAACTCCGCGATAGACGTCCTCAAAGTAATCGGGGTTCACGGAGGCAACAATCACGCTGGCTACGCCACCGCCAGCGTCCTGAATTTTGCGCGACAACTGGATGGTGGCCTTGCCGGACACCTTCCCAATCACGGGCTTGCCCACAAACAGTCCGCTAGGCGTCGGCTGCAGACGTACCGTCTCCGACGCGGAGGGATGGAGGTGCACTTGCACATGCTCACGCTCGGACAGGTCAACGTGACCCGTTTTCTCGCCGGTGGGGTCGATGTTGCTTCCAACGAACCGGCCGTCGGAGCCGACCAGTGAGAGCTGAGTCAGGATCAAGGGGGCAAGCCCGGTCTCGTTGGCGAACCGCGTGAAGTCTGCCTTTTCAAAGTCGTTGGCCAGCACAGCGTCACGCATGCGAAGGGTCGCCTGGTCTACGGCCGCCATCACCCGTACGGTCTGTTCGCCCAGGCTCAGCGCGAGATTGCTGTTCTGGCGAACCTGCGCGTTCATGGCATCGCGCCGTGACACATCCATAAGCAGAGCCACCGTACCCCAGGCCATGATCAAGACCAAGGCCGTACCCCATGTCACCATGGCACGCAAAGGCAGGCTGGATGGCCGCTTGAGGTGCGGTGCCGCACTGCTGGTGGCAGAACGCTCGGGGGCGGTGGCGGAGGGCGGTTTAGGGGCCGTCATGGGCAAAATGTTTCCAAACGCAACGATAGCCATCATAGGCGCGCACTGCGTCCTGTTCACTAGCGGCTGCTGCGCCACTGCGGTCCTTGCAGTTTCGTACCCAGCCTGCGCCACCCCAGTATGACGCCTGTCACGCTCATCACCGCCCCACCCAGGCTCAGCGTGATGAGCATCACATCCCAGAGCGGTCTGCGCTCCAGCAGCGGCAGCCAGTCCCAGCTGTGCAGCATGGCAAACAGCCAGCGGCTCGTGCGGCGGTGGCTGTCGGTGCGGCCCAGTACGGCGCCTGTGTGCGGGTCGATGTGCACCCAGGTGGCGTGCGGGTCGTCGAACACCACGCGCAGCGCGGGCAAAGGCTTCTCGGCGCCGCCAGTCATGGTGTGGGCAGCGCGGTCGTAGTAGTGCAGATCGTAGGCGGTCAGGGTGTCGGTGCGCACCACCACGTGGGGCAACAGGCGCGCGGCGGCTTCGGCCACAGCACCCGGGGCCCACATGTGCGCGGCGGCGGTGATGGCGTCCAGCACCGTCGGGGCGCCTGTGGGGCTGTGGGCCAGCACCAGCGTGTGGCCGGCATGGCGCACCCACCGCAGTTCACGGGTGTTGGGCGACGCCGCAGAGAGCAAGGCTTGCACCGCTGCTGCCTGCGCGGGCACTTGCAGGGGCCCGCCATTCATGGCCTGCTGGCGCAGTGGCATTGCGCCGCTGTCGAAAATCTTCCACGGGTTCATGGACATGAGTCCGCTGAAGATCCAGGTGAACGCGATGACCGCAAATACCAGCCCAAACACATGGTGCCAGCGCATCATGTAGCCCCTGTACGGCGTGCGCGCGCCCGTCTTGTACCGGCCCCGGAAGCGCCAGCGCAGCACGCCCACCACCGTGCCCGTCACCGCGAGCACGATGCCTGCGACGGACAGCCAGTTCACGATGTCCGTCCAGTAGTCATTGAAGACATTGCCTCGGAAGGGGTAGAGCCAGTGGATCCAGGCGCCTGCGTAGTTCCAGGCGCGTTCCTGCAGCGGTGCATCGCGCACCACCTCGCCGGTGGTGCCCGACACATAGACCACGGTGCCCGCGCTGTCGCCCAGGTGCAGGCGGTGCAGCGGGCGGTGCACATCCAGCGCACGCGAGTGGGTGAAGGCGTCCTCGTCGATGGTGCCCTCGTAGTCGATGGACGGGTTAGCTTCCTGTGCAAAGGCGCGGGCCGAGGCGATGGCGTGCGTGGCGTCCACACGCTGCAACCGCTCGCCGGTGATGGCGTCGATGACCGCAGGCGCAGGTGCCCTGCGCGGGCGTGGCGCGGCGTCGCCGGTGGGTGCTGCGGGCACCACGAGGTACACGGCGCGTCCGCCGGTGGCCACCGCCAGCCGCAGGTCCTGCAGCGGGCCTACCAGGCCCGCGCGCTGCAGGGCATCGGCGGGTTCCAACAGGCGCTTGGGGCCTAGCATGGTGCTGCGCAGGGGCGGCAGATGGGCAAGGCGCTCGGCCTGCGTGAGCTTTGGGTAGCCCACGTACATCATCACCACGCCCGAGACGAACCACATGGTGAAGAAGGCGCATAGCAATACGCCCAGCCAGCGGTGGACGAGGTACAGCCAGCGTTTGGCGTGTGGCATGTCCGGTGCTCCGCCTGCGTCAGAACGCGGTGTGCAGCGTCACGTCCAGCGTGCGCGGTGCGCCCAGGTAGACCTGGTCGCGCGTCTCGGCCGCGTAGATGCGGTCGGTGGCGTTGCGCACGCGGCCCGAGAGGGTGGTGGACTTGTTGATCTTCCAGGCCAGGCCCAGGTCCAGCAGCGTGTACGAAGGCCAGAACTTGGTGTTGGCCGCGTTGCCATACACCTTGCCCACATGGCGCACCCCCGCGCTGGCAGTGACGGTGGGTGTGATCGCGTACGAGGCCCACAGATTGGCCACTTGCTGCGGCACCAGCTGCGGCACATTGCCCGCGCGCGAAACGCCGCCCTGCACAAAATTTTCATACCGCGCGCGGATCAGCGACAGGTTGCCCTGCAACTGCCATTGCGGCGTGGGGCGGATGCCGGCCGATAGCTCGATGCCCTTGGACGACTGCTCGCCCACCAGCACCGTGAGGTTGGGGTTGGACGGATCTTGCGAGGCGATGTTCTTGCGGCGGATGTCAAACACCGCCACCGTGGCGCTGCCTTTTCCGTCCCAGAAGTCAAACTTGCTGCCCACCTCGACCTGGCGGCCGGTGGTCAGCTCGCTGTTGTTGCGCACATCGGCAAACGAGGCCGAAGCCAGCGAGCCCGAGGGTGGGTCTGCCGCGTTGGAGGCCTGCGCATACAGGTTGGCGCCGGGCGCAATCTCCCACACCACGCCCAGACGGCTCGTGGTGGGGTGGTAGCTGCGGCTGAAGGTGGCCGGTGCTGCGGCCGTCACGGCACGGCGGTTCACCAGGTCGAGGTCGATGCTCTCGTGCCGCAGCGCGGTGACGAGGTTCACGCCGGAGGCCACCAGGGTGCGGTTTTCCAGGTACAGCGCGGTGTTGGTGATCTTGTTGTCCTTGTCAGGGTTCAGGACGGGCGACATGCCGGGGATGTCGAAGAAGTTCTCGGTGGAAAAGTGGTAGGGATTGACCGTGCTCACCGTGACCGAGGGGCCGAAGGGAAAGCGCGTCTGCTTGTTTACGCTGACATCGAGGCCAAAGGCCCAGTCGCTCTTTCGGCCTGCGAGCTGGCCCTGGTAGGTGCCCTCCAGCCGGTCGCCCACCAGCTGTTGATCGTGGCGTTGCAACAGCGGGGATGTGCGCGTGACCGTCGTATTGGCAGCGTTGAAGGTGTAGATCTCCACGTTGCGGTAGTCGCGCAGGGCGTCGTAAACATAGAACGTATTCTTGAGCTGCAATGCATCCGACGCGCGCCACTGCGCCACCGAGCGCAGCCACTGCACGCGGTGTTCGTACACGCCGTCGGCGCTGTTGTAGTTCTTGAAGCGCGTGGCGGGGTCGATGGTCAGCGCGCCCACGGCAGGGTTCAAAACGGGGGTGCCCCAGTAGGGGCGGTCCACATGGTCCTTCTGGTACTCGTAGGCCAGCGTGTGGCTGAAGCCGCCGCCCAGGTCCGACAGCAGCGAGGTCGCGAGCTGGGTGGACTGGGTCTTGGTGCCTTCCGTCCAACTGCCAGCGTCGCGCTGGTTGAAGTCGATGCGCGCGTAGTGCGCGGGGCCTGCGCCGCCATCTCCGCCCGCGATGCGGCGGTTCAGGCCCACCGACACTTCCTTCATGTCGTAGGAGCCCAGGCGCAGTTGGCCTTCGGCAAAGTCGCTGCGCTCGGCCGTCTTGGTGATGTAGTTGATGGAGCCACCCACGCCGCCCGAGCCATACAGAAAACTCGACGCGCCGCCGATGGCCTCCACGCGGTCGTAGATCCAGGCATCGACCGCGCGCGTTGCGCTGCCATATTGCGGATTGATGCCGTTGTAGAGCTGTGCCACGGAGTTGCTGGTGAAGCCCCGGTAGTGCGCAGACATCGAACCAGGTGCGTTGTGTGCCACCACGCCCGGCACGGCGCGCAGGATCTCCTGCGTGTCCTGCGCGCCGCGTGCGTCGATGGTGGCGCGGTCCACCAAAGTGACGGAGGCGGGGTTCTCGCGCGCTGTCAGGCCCAGGCGGCTGCCGGTGTCCACGGGCGTGTCGAGACCGAGCTTGCCATTCGGGGATGCGGCGGCATCGACCACATCCACGGCCTGCATTGTGGGTGGGGTGTTGGTCTGTGCATGGGCTGCGACAGACGACAGTGCGCAGGTGGCAAGTACGCCCAGGCACAGAGGGGAAAGGGGCAGGCGCGGCAAGGCCGCAGCGCTGCGCGAAGCAAAGGAAATACGGGACATGAAAACGCTCTTGTCTTGAAGCGACAGCGCAGCCACGCCCGCGTGGGGTGCACGCAGGGCTGCGCCATCTGGAAACCAGCGGGAACAAGTCAGCACCCGACCACCAGGTACCGGGCGCTGCCAACAAGCTTCAGATCAAGAGCGCGATGGGGGCCCGCGTGCGGGCAGGGGGGCTGCAGTGGCAGCCGCAATGCGGGCCGCCTCGACGGGCTGCAGCGCATGGGCCAGGGGGTGGGGCGGCAGCACGGCGACGACCGGTGTGGGGGGTGGGGCGCTGGGGGTGAAGCACAGCGGGCAGTCCATGCCCATTGCGCCCATTTCAACGGTGCCATCGTCGGTCTGCACCAGCAGCTTGATGGTGCCAGCGCCCGAGCAGATCACCTCAAAGGCCTGGGGGTGCACCAGCGGCGATGCAATGGCCACCCCCATCGACGCCACGAACCATGCGAGCACCCACAGGCGCAGCGCAGAGAAGGTTCGGAGGACGGTCATGGGGCGCGATGATAGCGGCTGCCGTCGTGGCCGGAATCAGCGGCGCAGAGCAGCTGAATTGTTGTTGCTATACAAATAATAGCTATCAGCACATGGTTCACTAGCGCTTGCGGCCGATTCGGCTGAAAAACCGCTTGAGAATGACCTGTGCGGTGCCCGTGCGCGCAGCGCGGTGCAGGCGCCTGGCCCTGCCACTCCGGGGCTGGAGTGGCGTCGCGGGCGCAGGCTCGTGTCGCGCCCGCCTCAGCCCTGCGTGTACGCGGTCTTCACCGTGGTGTAGAACTCTGCCGCGTAGCGCCCCTGCTCGCGCGGGCCGTAGCTGCTGCTCTTGCGGCCGCCGAATGGCACGTGGTAGTCCACGCCCGCTGTGGGCAGGTTCACCATCACCATGCCGGCCTGGGCGTGGCGCTTGAAGTGTGTGGCGTGCTTGAGGCTGGTGGTGGCAATGCCGCTGGCCAGACCGAAGGGCGTGTCATTGGCCAGGGCCAGCGCCTCTTCGTAGTTCTTGGCGCGCAACACGCTCACCACGGGGCCGAAGATTTCTTCGCGGTTGATGCGCATGCCGGGCGTGGTCTCTGTGAACAGGGCGGGGCGCAGGTAGTAGCCAGGGGCGCCGTCGGCGTTCTTCTCCAGTGCTTCGCCGCCAAAGGCCAGCTTGGCGCCTTCCTGCTGGCCGATGCCGATGTATTCCAGGTCTTGTGCGAGCTGGCGGTCGTCCACCACGGGGCCGATGTCGGTGCCGGTCTTGCGTGCGTCATCCACCTTCAGGGTCTTCATCTTCTCGACCATGGCGGCCACGAAGCGGTCGTGGATGCCTTCGGTCACGATCACGCGGCTGCTGGCGGTGCAGCGCTGGCCGGTGGAGAAGAAGCCGCTGTTGATGGCCGCGCCCACGGCCACGTTCAGGTCCGCGTCGTCCAGCACCACAAACGGGTTCTTGCCGCCCATCTCCAGCTGCACCTTGGCGCCACGTGGCACGCAGGCCGCTGCCACGCGCTGACCGGTGCCGACCGAGCCGGTAAAGCTCACGCCCGCAATGCGCTCGTCTTCGAGCAGCACGGCGCCCACGTCCGAACCCCGGCCCATCACCAGGTTGAACACACCAGCGGGCAGGCCCGCACGGTGCAGGATGTCAGCCAGCGCCCAGGCAGAGCCGGGCACCACCTCGGCGGGCTTGAACACCACCGTGTTGCCGTAGGCCAATGCGGGTGCGATCTTCCAGGCCGGGATGGCGATGGGGAAGTTCCACGGCGTGATGATGCCGATGGTGCCCAGCGGCTCGCGTGTGATCTCAATGCCCACGCCAGGGCGCACGGACGGGATCATCTCGCCACCGGGGCGCAGCGCCTCGCCGGCAAAGAACTTGAAGATGGCGGCGGCGCGGCCCACTTCGCCAATCGCTTCGGGCAGGGTCTTGCCTTCTTCGCGGGCCAGCAGGTCGCCCAGCTCGGCCTTGCGGGCGATGATCTCGTTGCCCACCGCGTCCAGGATGTCAAAGCGCTGCTGGGGCGTGGACAGGCTCCATGCCGGAAAGGCCGCGTGGGCTGCGGCCACAGCGTCGAGCGCCTGCTCGCGGCTGGCCACGGCGTAGTCGCCGATCACGTCGCGCGTGTCGGAGGGGTTGGTGTTCTGGTACGTGCGGACGCCTTCGGTCCAGTTGCCGGCGATCAGGTTTGCGTGCATGGCGGTGGTGGTGTGAAAGGGTGGGTGGTTGAAGAAATTCGAATCACAGCCCCGGTGCCGGGACGGCGTGGCCAGGAGCGCTGGCCGCCACAGGGGCTGCCCATTCAGGCAAGGCCGTACGCCATGGCATGGCCGCTGCGGATTTGTTGTATGTCATCGTACAACATAAGTGCATTTTTGGGCACCCCGGGTAACTACTCATGGGATCACTTCCTGTCGCCTGGGCCCGCCGGGTGTCTCGGACCCGCAGGGCGACAGGTCGGCGCATGGGGTGGGGCGCATCGACACGACCCCTGGCCTTCAGCCAGCCTCGGCCTGTGCACGCCGGCGGCGTTCACGGCTGTTGGCCAGGTGGGTGCGCATGGCTGCACGGGCTGCGTCGGGGTCCTGGCCCACGATGGCGTCGTAGATGCTCTCGTGCTCGCCATTGACCCGGCGCAGGTACTGTCTGCGTTCGTCGTTGGGGGCTTCGACCGAATCCAGCCGCGCGCGCGGAATGATCATGCTGCCCAGTGTGCCCATCAGCTCGGCGAAGTGGCTGTTCTGCGTGGCGCGGGCGATCTCCAGATGGAACTGGAAGTCCGCCGCCACCGCGTCGCGCCCGGCGTCCACGGCCGCCGCCACGGTGTCCAGCGCCTCGCGCATGGTCTTGAGGTTGGCGGGCGTGCGGCGCTGCGCGGCCAGTGCGGCGGCCTCGGTTTCTACGCCGATGCGCAGTTCCAGCACCGCAATCACGTCACGCAGGGTGCTGAACTGGTCGGGCGTGATCTTGAAGCCCGGGGCCTGCCCGAGGCCCAGCACAAACGTGCCGATGCCATGCCGTGTCTCCACCAGGCCCGACGCCTGCAGCTTGGAAATGGCCTCGCGCACCACCGTGCGGCTGACGTTGAACTCGGCCATGATCGCGGCCTCTGTGGGCAGCTTGTCGCCCAGTGCCAGGCGCCCGTCGCGGATGCGGTCACCCAGGGAGTCCACCAGCTCCAGGGCCAGGGTGCGGGGCTTGCGGCGTGGGGCGATGTCGGTGCTCATGTCTCGGTGTTATCCCTATGTGTTGGACGGGTTGAAAGGAGTACATTGCCTCCTCGTTGTATGACAACTGATGACGTTCAACCGCTTGTAACGCCACTGTACCAAGAACCTCCGCAAAAGCCATGCCCTGTCACCCGACGCCGATCCGTTTTCAACGCTTGTTACTGACCGGAGCCGCCGGGGGGCTGGGGCGTGAGCTGCGCACGCGCCTGAAGGCGTACTGCACCACCTTGCGCCTGTCGGATATGGCCGACCTGGGCAGCGAGGCGCCCGGCGAAGAGTTGCGCCCTGCGCGCTTGGAGGACGCCAGCGCCATGCTGCCGCTGCTGGAGGGGGTGGACGCTGTGGTGCACCTGGGCGGCGTGTCCACCGAGCAGCCCTGGGACCCCATCCTGCATGCCAACATCATTGGCGCCTACAACCTCTATGAGGCCGTTCGCAAGCAAGGCGTCAAACGCGTGGTGTTTGCCAGCTCCAACCATGTGACCGGCTTTTACCGCCAGGACGAAGTGGTGGGCCTGCGCGACCCAGCGCGGCCCGATGGCCTGTATGGCCTGTCCAAGGCGTTTGGCGAGGACCTTTCGCGCTTCTACTTTGACCGCTACGGCATCGAAACCGTGTGCCTGCGCATCGGCTCCTCCTTCCCCGAGCCGCGCAACCGCCGCATGCTGGCCACCTGGATGAGCTACGACGACCTGGAGCGCCTGGTCGTGGCCAGCCTCACAGCGCCGGTGGTGGGCCACAGCATCATCTATGGCATGGGCGACAACACCACCACCTGGTGGGACAACACACTCGCCCGCCACATTGGCTACCGCCCGCAGGACAGCTCCGAGCCCTTCCGCGCCAAGGTGGAGGCTGCAGACCCGCAGCCCGACCTGACGGACCCAGCCGTGATCTACCAGGGCGGGCCGTTTGTGCGCACCGGTCCGTTCGAGTGAGTGGGTTCATGGAACTCCTGTTGCCTCACCACCAGGACCAGGTGGGCGAAAGCCCCCTGTGGAGCACGGCCGAGCAGGCGCTGTACTGGGTGGACATCGAAGGCCGCGCGCTGCGCCGCCTGCGCTGGGCCGACCGGCAACTGATGAGCTGGGCGACGCCGGAGCGGCTGGCCTGCATTGCGCTGCATGCCAGCGGCGGGCTCATCGCAGGCATGGACACGGGCATCTTCCACCTGCAGCCTGCCGATGACGGCACTTTGGTCTGCACCCTCATCTCTGCCGTGCAGCACCCGCAAGCTGGCATGCGCTTCAACGACGGGCGCTGTGACCGCCAGGGGCGCTTCTGGGCCGGCACCATGGTGCGCGACATGTCGCTGGCGCAACCCGCTGGCGGCCTGTACCGGCAGGACGCGCGCGGCCTTTCGGCGCCGCTGATCGAAGGCCTGGTCACCCAGAACGGCCTGGCGTTCAGCCCCGATGGCGCCACCATGTACCTCAGCGACAGCCACCCCAGCGTGCAAAAGATCTGGTCGCTGGACCTGCACGAAGACGGCAGCCTGGGGCCGCGCCGTCTGTTGGTGGATATGCGCGAGCTGCCCGGCCGGCCGGACGGTGCGGCCATCGACACCGATGGCTGCTACTGGATCTGCGCCAACGACGCTGGCATGGTGCATCGCTTCACCCCATCGGGCGTGCTGGACCGCTCGCTGGCCGTGCCGGTCAGCAAGCCCTCGATGTGCAGTTTTGGCGGGCCCGACATGGACCTGCTTTTCATCACCTCCATCCGCCCCGGCCAGTCGCAGGGCAACGATGTGGCCCACGGCGGCGCGGTCTTCGTGACCCGCCCGGGCACCCAAGGGCTCGCAGAGGCCCCGTACCCGCCCGCCTGAGCGCGGCACCCCAACCGATTCAACCCCGGAGACAAAGCACCATGAACGTTCCACACCTCTTTGGCCGCGTGGCCATTGCCGCTGGCATCCTGCTCGGCAGCCTGGCCGCGCAGGCCACCGAGTTCCGCTCGTCGGACATCCACCCCGAGGACTATCCCACCGTGCTGGCCGTGCGCCACATGGGGGAGACGCTGTCCAAGGCCACCGGCGGCAAGCACAGCATCAAGGTCTACGCCAAGGGCTCGCTCGGCATCGAGAAGGACACCATCGAGCAGACCAAGCTGGGGGCGATTGCCATGACGCGCGTGAACGTCGCGCCCATGAACAACATCTGCCCCGCCACCATGGTGCCCACCATGCCCTTCCTGTTCCGCGACAAGGAGCACATGCGCAAGGTGTTGGATGGCGCCATTGGCGACGAGATCCTGAAGGACTGCGAATCGCAGGGCTTCGTCGGCCTGGCGTTCTATGACAGCGGCGCACGCTCGATCTACACCGTCAAGAAGCCCATCAAGACCCTGGCCGACGTCAAGGGCCTGAAGGTGCGCGTGCAGCAGAGCGACCTGTGGGTGTCCCTGCTCGAAGCCATGGGCGCCAACGCCACCCCCATGCCGTTCGGCGAGGTCTACACCGCGCTCAAGACCGGCCTGGTGGACGCTGCAGAAAACAACTACCCCAGCTACGAAAGCTCGCGCCACTTCGAAGTCGCCAAATACTTCAACAAGACCGAGCATTCCATGGCGCCCGAGATCCTCTTGTTCAGCAAGCGGGTGTGGGACACCTTGAGCGCTGACGACCAGAAGGCCATCCGCGCCGCCGCCAAGGAGTCGGTGGGCTACATGCGCAAGATCTGGGACGAGCGTGAAGAGAAATCCCTGGCCACGGTGAAGGCTGGCGGCGCGCAGGTGGTGGATATCGACAAGGTGGCCTTCAAGGCTGCCATGAAGCCGGTGTACGACAAGTTCCTCAAGGACCCCAAGCTGCAGGACATGGTCAAGCGCATCGACGCGGTGCAGTAAGCCAGAAGCCAGAGCCTCCAGGGAAGGCGGGACCGGGAACAGCCCGCCGCCTGCCCGTTTCCAGTTGTTGTTGTTTTTGAATGTCCACTATGTACACGCGACTCTGCGCTTTTATTGCGCGCGCCTGCCTGAAGCTCGGGGTGGGAGGGCTGGTCCTGCTGGTTTGCGCCGTGCTCTACCAGGTCATAGGCCGCTATATCTTCAATGACACACCCACCTGGGCCGAGAGCGGCGCGGTGCTGCTGGTGCTTTACGTGACCATGCTGGGCATGGCTGTGGGCGTGCGTGATGCGGGCCACATCGGTCTGGAATCGTTCCTGGTGCTGGCGCCCGATTGGCTGCGCACCAAGCTCGAGCTGCTGATCCACGCACTGGTGCTGCTGTTCGGCATCGTCATGGCCTGGAACTGCGGCGTGCTGGCCGAATCGGTGGCACCGTACAAGATCCCCACGCTGGGCATCTCCGAAGCCTTCAAGTACGTGCCGCCCGCCATGGCTGGCGTGCTGGTGGCCATGTTCTCGCTGGAACACATCATCGCCATCTTGCGTGGCACGGAAGTAGAGCCCGCCTGGCATTGAGCGGCCTCACTGTCCCTCCGCCCCCTAACGTCCCTACAAAGATTCCACCATCATGGCGTTGACCATCCTGTGCGTGAGCTTCACGCTGCTGCTGCTGCTGGGCGTGCCCGTGGCCTTCTCGATCGGCCTGTCCTCGCTGGCCACCATCCTGTACGAAGGCCTGCCCCTGGCCGTGGGTTTCCAGCAAATGATTTCGGGCATGAATCCGTTCTCGTTCCTGGCCATTCCGTTCTTCATCTTTGCCGGCGAGATCATGATGTACGGCGGCATCGCCGACCGCATCGTCAACTTTGCCAAGAGCGTGGCGGGCCATGTGCGTGGCGGCCTGGGCATGAGCAATGTGCTGGCCTGCACGCTGTTTGGCGGTGTCTCGGGATCTCCGGTGGCCGACGTGTCGGCCATGGGCGCCGTGCTCATCCCGCAGATGAAGAAGGAGGGCTACCACGCTGACTACGCGGTGAACGTGACCACCCACGCCTCGCTGGTGGGCGCGCTCATGCCCACCTCGCACAACCTCATCATCTTCACGCTGGCGGCTGGGGGCAAGGTAAGCATTGCGGCGCTGATCCTTGCAGGCATCGTGCCGGCCCTGTTGCTGACCATCTGCAACCTGGCTGCCGCCTACTTCGTGGCTGTCAAGCGCGGCTACCCCGCAGGCACCTTCCCGGGCTGGGAGATTGTGTGGATCTCGTTCCGGGCCTCGGTACCGGGCCTGGCCGTGGTGGTCATCATCATCGCGGGCATTTTGTCGGGGGCGTTTACGGCGACGGAGTCGGCGTCGGTCGCAGTGCTGTGGGCGCTGATTCTGTCGGTCTTCGTCTACAAGAAGCTCACGCGCGAGCAGTTCCTCAAGGCCGCGTCCAAGGCCGTCAAGACCACGGGCACAGTGCTGCTGCTCATCGGCATCTCGTCCATGTTCGGCTACCTCATCGGACTCTACGGTGTGGCCGAGCTCACGGGTGATGCGCTCAAGTCCATGAGCACCTCGCCCTGGGTGATCTTCCTGTCGGTGAACATCATTCTGTTCGTGCTGGGCACCTTTCTCGACATGGCGGCCACCATCCTTATCTGCACGCCCATCTTTTTGCCGATCTGCCAGCAGTTCGGCATGAGCACGGAGCAGTTCGGTATCGTCATGCTGATCAACTGCGCGCTGGGCCTGAACACCCCTCCCGTGGGCACCACGCAGTTCATCGGCTGCACCATCGGGGGCGTGTCGGTGGGCGAGGTGATGAAGACCATCTGGCCGTTCTACAGTGCGCTCATCGTGGCGCTGATGCTGGTGACCTATGTGCCCCAGTTCTCGATGTGGCTGCCAGACCTGGTGCTCAAGGGCGGCGGCTGACCTGGCAGGAGTGATGGCTCGGCCACCGGGCGGATTGAAACCCGCGTACCTTGTGAATTGAACGGACCTATGCGACAAGCTCTCACCATCCGCATGCATGCCCAGGACAACGTCGCCATCGTCGCCAACGACGGTGGCCTGCCTGCGGGCACCCTGTTGCCAGACGGTGTGCCGGGCGCTGGCATCACGCTGCGCGACAAGGTGCCGCAGGGCCACAAGGTGGCGCTGGCGGACATCCCCGAAGGCGGCGTGGTGCGCCGCTACAACGTGCCCATCGGTTATGCGCTGAAAGACATCCCCGCAGGCAGCTGGGTGCATGAGCGCCTGCTGCAGATGCCCTCGGCCCGTGCGCTGGAGGGGCTGCCCATGGCCACGGTGCAACCGCCGGTGCTTGAACCCCTGACGGGCTACACCTTCGAGGGCTATCGCAACGCCGATGGCTCGGTGGGCACGCGCAACATCCTGGCCATCACCACCACCGTGCAGTGTGTGGCCGGTGTGGTGGCGCAGGCCGTGCGCCGCATCAAGGCCGAGCTGCTGCCTTTGTTTCCCCATGTGGACGATGTGATCGGCCTGGAGCACACCTACGGCTGCGGCGTGGCGATTGATGCGCCCGACGCCATCATCCCCATCCGCACGCTGCGCAACATCAGCCTCAACCCCAACTTTGGGGGCGAGGTCATGGTGGTCAGCCTGGGCTGCGAAAAGCTGCAGCCCGACCGCCTGCTGCCCCCGGGCAGCTTCCCCATCACCGACGAGCGCGACGCGGCGCTGGGCCCCGAGACGGTGTGCCTGCAGGCCGACGAGCATGTGGGCTTCATGGCCATGCTCGACCACATCGTGCAAAGCGCGCGGCCCCACTTGGAGCGCCTCAACGCCCGCCGCCGCGAGACCATCCCCGCCAGCGAGCTGGTGCTGGGTGTGCAGTGCGGTGGCAGCGATGCGTTCTCGGGCGTCACCGCCAACCCGGCCGTGGGCTTTTGCGCCGACCTGCTGGTGCGCGCGGGCGCCACGGTGATGTTCAGCGAGAACACCGAAGTGCGCGACGCGGTGGAGCAGCTCACCAGCCGCGCGGCCACGCCTGAGGTGGCCGAATCCATCGTGCGCGAACTGGGCTGGTACGACCGCTATCTGGACCGGGGCCGTGTGGACCGCGCGGCCAACACCACGCCGGGCAACAAGGCGGGCGGTTTGTCGAACATCGCCGAGAAGGCCATGGGCTCCATCATCAAGAGCGGCACCGCGCCCATTGCGCATGTGCTGGCCCCGGGCGAGAAGCTGCGCCGCGACCAGCGCGGCCTGGTGTATGCCGCCACGCCCGCCAGCGACTTCATCTGCGGCACGCTGCAACTGGCTGCCGGCATGAACCTGCACGTGTTCACCACCGGCCGGGGCACACCCTACGGTCTGGCCGAGTGCCCTGTGGTCAAGGTCGCGACGCGCACTGATCTGGCCCGCCGCTGGCACGACCTGATGGACATCAACGCCGGCAAGATCGCCGATGGCGAGGCCACTATCGAGCAGCTGGGCTGGGAGATGTTCCACTTGCTGCTCGACGTGGCCAGCGGTCGCAAGAAGACCTGGGCCGAGCAGTGGCAACTGCACAACGCGCTGGTGCTGTTCAACCCGGCGCCCGTCACCTAAACCCTGCCGGGCCCTGGCCCTTTGTGTTCCCCCTTCAACAGCCCTTGCCTGCAAGGGCTGTTGTCCTTGAAAGACCGCATCTCATGGGGCATTCCCGATTTTCTGACCGCAAGGTCGTGGTGGCGCTGGCGCTGCTGTGTTGCCTGCTCTGGGGCAGCTCGTACCCCGCCATCAAGACCGGGTACGCCTGGTTCGGCATCGCCCGCAATGACATTCCTACGCAGCTCGTATTCGCAGGTTGGCGGTTTCTGGGCGCCGGGTTGATCCTGCTGGCCTGGGCTGTAGCCACGCGCAAGGTCATCTGGGGCCTGGGGCCCGGGGCCGGGCGCCAGTTGGTGGTGCTGAGCTTAGCGCAGACCACGCTGCAGTACGTGTTCTTCTACGTGGGCCTGGCACACACCACGGGCGTCAAGGGCTCCATCATGAACGCCACCGGCACGTTTTTCAGCGTGCTGCTGGCGCACTGGATCTATCACAACGACCGTCTGAGCCATGCCAAGCTGTGGGGCTGCCTGGTGGGCTTTGCGGGCGTGATGGTCGTCAACCTGGGTCGCGGCACGCTGGACCTGGACTTCACGCTGCTGGGCGAAGGCTTCGTGGTGATCGCCGCCCTGGTGCTGGCCGCGGCCAGCATTTACGGCAAGCAGGTGTCGCAGCGCATGGACTCCGTCGTGATGACGGGCTGGCAGCTGGGCTTGGGCGGCGTGGCGTTGTTGGCGATTGGCTGGTCGCTGGGTGGTTCGCTCACGGACTTTACCTGGGGCTCTACGGTGCTGCTGGTGTACCTGGCGCTGCTGTCGTCGGCCGCGTTTTCGCTGTGGAGCATCCTGCTCAAGCACAACCGCGTGAGCCAGATCACGGTGTTCAACTTCACCGTGCCGATCTTTGGCGCGGCGCTGTCGGCACTGTTTTTGGGCGAGGCGCTGTGGGAGTGGAAAAACCTGCTGGCCCTGGTGCTGGTGTGTGTGGGCATATGGCTGGTCACGCGCCATACGGCCAGCGCTACCAAATAGACTCGGCCCATGGCTTACACACTCTCCCGCGACGCATTCCAGCGCGACCTGCACGGCCTGCGCACCGACCTGTTCACCCTGCGCAGCCCCGGCGGCCTGCAGGTGGCGGTGAGCAACTACGGCGCCCGCCTGGTGCAGGTGGCGGTGCCCGATGGGCAGGGCGGCTTGGCCGATGTGGCGCTGGGCTACGACAGCCTGCAGGGCTACCTGGACGGCCAGCTCTCCATGGGCGCCCTCATCGGCCGCTGGGCGGGGCGTCTGCGTGCGGGCACGCTGACCCTGCCGGATGGATCGCGCCAGCAACTGCCCACCAACAGCGGGCCACACCATCACCACGGCGGCCCGCTCGGCAGCCGCTTCCAGGTGTTTGCGGTGGAACGCGTGCAGGCTGATGCACTGACCATGAGCCACACCTTCCGCACCGAGGACGACGGGGTGCCCGGCACGGTGCGCCTGCAGCTCCACCTGCAGGTCACAGCCGACAACGCGCTGCACATGGCCTGGACGGCCGAGGTGCTCCATGCCCCTACGGTGCTCAACCTCACCGGGCATGCGTTCTTCAACCTGGCAGGCCAGGGCAGCACCCACGGCCACACCCTGCATGTGCCCGCCAGCCGCTATGTGCCATTGGCCGCCGATGTGTGCCCCACTGGCATGCTGAGCGCGGTGCAGGGCACGCCGTTCGACTTCCGCCAGGCCCGCCGTGTGGCGGATGCCATCGCAACACCCCATGAGCAACTGGCTGTGGCGGGCGGGCTGGACCACTACCTGGTGCTGGACGAACAGGCGGCCCCCCTTGCCCCTCCGTCGTCATCCATCACGCCACCGGGCCTGCGACTGGCCGCGCTGCTGTGCGAACCGATGAGCGGCCGCGCGATGGAGGTGTGGAGCGCCGCGCCCGGCGTGCAGGTGTATGCAGGCCACGGCCTCAAGGCCGACCCCGCGCGGGACCGGGGGCGTGGTGCGGGGCAGGGCGGCTGGCTCTGGCAGCCGGGCGACGGTATCTGCCTGGAGCCCATGGAGTACCCGGATGCGCCCAACCACGCGGGCTTTCCGGTGCGCTGGTGGCTGCCAGGCGAAGTGGTACGGGGCGCCATCGTGTACCGCTTTATCAGTGGCTGATAGCTTGTGGGGTGGTCTGGCAAGCCCGTGCCGCGCTACCATGCCGCCTGGCTTTTAACCGAGGTGGCTCATGCAAATGTCCAACGCCCCCAGCACCGACTGGAAAGAAGTGGTGGCACCCGATGAAGCGCAGCGCTTTGCGGGCTATGCGCGCCAGTTTGCCGAGCTCCAGGCGCGCAAGTCGCAAAAATACGGCGCCGGGCGGGGGCTGCACCGCAAGCAGCTGACCGCCGCGTATGGCCGCCTGGAGGTGCTGGGCGAACTGCCCACGTTTGCGGCCCAGGGCTTGTTCGCGCGGCCGGCGCAGTACGACGTGCGGGTGCGGCTGAGCAACGGCGGCATGGACAAGGCGGCGGACCACAAGCCCGACATCCGGGGCTTTGCGATAAGTGTACGGGGCGTGCAGGGCGACTCTGCCTTGGGCAACGGGCCCGCAAAAAGCCAGGACTTCCTGCTCATCAACCAGGAAAAGTTCGCCTTCCCCCAGAGTGCAGAGTTTGTGGATTTTGTGGTCGCTGCGTCGCACGGCGGCGGCGCGCTGATCAAGTTCCTGGTGCAGCGCCATGGCTTGCTGGGTGCGGCCCGGCAGATCGCCAAGACGGTCAAGACCTTTGGACGGCCCTTTGGCGGCTTTGCATCGCATGCCATGTTCAGCGCTGCGCCCATTGCCTGCGGGCCCTATGCCGTGCGTGTGCGCCTCGTGCCCCATGCATCCAACGGCGCGCCCGTCAGGCAGGTACAGCACGACTGGGATGCCGAATTCTCCGGCCGCCTGCGCCAGCAGGACCTGCAGTGGGACCTGCAGCTGCAGCCTTTTATGGACGAGGCCACCACCCCCATTGAAGACGCCAGCGTGGACTGGCCCACGCCCTACACCACCGTGGCCCGGCTCACCCTGCCACGGCAGGACGCGGCTGCTGACGCAGCCCTGGCCGCCGAGGTGGAGGCCGCCGTGTTCGACCCCTGGCAGGCGCTGGCTGCGCACCGGCCCCTGGGCGACGTGATGCGGGCCCGCAAGGTGGTGTATTTCGAAAGCCAGAAAGGCCGTGGCGCTGCGTGACCTGCGGGGGGGGCTGCGACCGGGCGCATCGTGACGAAGCTGCCACGGTACTCAGAAAACAGTGAGGGTGTTGAATCCCGGTCTGAGAGCGGCTCACAAAACTCAGAGAAGCGGCCCTGGCTAGGCGTTTCGCCGCAGGCAGTACAAGCAGTACGACAAGGCGAGACAACGACGCCAGGGGAGTTTTGTTAGCCGCTCTAAGTTTCGTCTAAGTGTTGGTGCCCACACTGCCCTCCATCGCAACTCCGATTGGAAAGGCACCACACCATGAATACGACAACGCTCACCTCCACCCCCCGCCGCCTCATCCTGGCCCTGGTGGCCGCCGGTGCGGTGGGTGCCACGGGGGCAGGCCTCATCACTGGGCACCAGGCCCGCGCCTTGACCCCGCCCCCCGCCATCGTGGCCCAGACGCCTGCGGCCCCCGGCGGGGCCTTGCCCAGCTTCGCGCAGATCACCGCGCAAAACGGCCCGGCAGTGGTCAACATCAGCGTGACGGGCAGCACCAAGGCCGCCATGGCCGATGACGACGGCGAAGACGAAGGCCAGCCCGCCGTGCGGCAGGGCCGGGCGCCGCAGATGGACCCGAACGATCCGTTCTACCAGTTCTTCCGCCAGTTCGGTTTTCCGGGTGGCATGGGGCCACAGGCCCAGCCCAACGTACCCACGCACGGCCAGGGCTCCGGCTTCATCGTCAGCCCCGATGGCCTGGTGCTGACCAATGCCCATGTGGTCAAGGGTGCCAGCGAAGTCATCGTCAAGCTCACCGACCGCCGCGAGTTCCGCGCCAAGGTGCTGGGCTCCGACCCCAAGACCGACGTGGCCGTGCTCAAGATCGACGCCAAGAACCTGCCCACGGTGCGCCTGGGTAGTACCCGCGATCTGCAGGTGGGCGAATGGGTGCTGGCCATCGGCTCGCCCTTTGGCTTTGAAAACAGCGTGACGGCGGGTGTGGTCAGCGCCAAGGGCCGCTCGCTGCCCGACGACAGCCTGGTGCCCTTCATCCAGACCGATGTGGCGGTGAACCCTGGCAATTCGGGCGGGCCTTTGTTCAATGCACGCGGTGAAGTGGTCGGCATCAACTCGCAGATCTACAGCCGCTCGGGTGGCTACCAAGGGGTGTCGTTCTCCATCCCGATCGAGCTGGCGGCCAAGATCAAGGACCAGATTGTTGCCACCGGCAAGGTGCGCCACGCACAGCTGGGCGTGGCCGTGCAAGAGGTGAACCAGGCGTTTGCCGAGTCGTTCAACCTCGACAAGCCCGAAGGCGCGCTGGTGGCCAGCGTCAGCAAGGGCAGCCCCGCAGAGAAGGCCGGCCTGCAGGCGGGCGACGTGATCCGCCAGGTGGACGGCCAGCCCATCGTCGCCTCGGGCGACCTGCCCGCCTGGGTGGGCCAGGCGCAGCCGGGCCAACAGGCCAAGCTGTCGGTGTGGCGCCAGGGCAAGCCGCTGGAGCTGACCGCCACCCTGGGCGACGCCAGCGAGAAGGCGATCAAGCAGGCGCGCAACGACGATGCCGTGGGCAAGGGCCAACTGGGCCTGTCATTGCGTCCGCTGGACCCGCAGGAGCGGCGCGCGGCAGGCCTCAATGAGGGCCTGGTCATCGAGCAGGCGCGCGGCCCCGCCGCTGCGGCCGGTGTGCAGCCGGGCGACGTGCTGCTGGCCATCAACGGCGCGCCCATCAAGGACATCACGCAGGTGCGTGCCGCCATGGCCAAGGCGGGCAAGTCGGTGGCGCTGCTGATTGAGCGCGACGGCGACAAGATCTTTGTGCCCGTGCGCCTGGGCTGATCCATGGCCTGCGCCTGCCGTCGGCTCTGGCCCTGCGGCAGGCGCTGCACATTAGCGCGGCAGCGCCTCCACTTCCTTGGTCCAGCGGTCGATCAGGCGCCGGCGCTCGGCAGCCTTGCCGTATTTCTCGAAGTCGTATTTGATGAGCTTCACGTTGTCCAGCGTTGGGATGCGCGGGTCCATCTTGAAGGTCTTGTTGGCGGGCACCTGGTAGCTGCCCACCTGGGCGCCCACGGCCTGGCCTTCGGGGCTCATCAGCCAGTCGTAGTACTTTTTGGCGTTGTCCATGTTGCGCGCGCCCTTGACCAGCGCAATGCCGCCCACCTCGTAGCTGGTGCCTTCACAAGGCGCCTGGGTTTTCACCGGGTACTTGTCGGCCTTCCACTTCTCAAAGTTGAACATGAAGGTGATGCCCACACCCACCTCGCCCTTGGCCACGTTGGGCGCCTGTGCCTGGCCGCTGCGGGTGTAGGTGGTGGTGTTCTTGTGCAGGGCCTTGAGGTAGTCGAACGCCTTGTCTTCGCTCATCAGCTGCACCAGCCCCGCGATCACGGTGTAGGCCGTGCCGCTGGAGGCAGGGTGCGAGATTTCCACCTCGCCCTTGTAGGCAGGCTTGATCACGTCGGACCAGCACTGCGGCTCCGGCAGCTTTTTCTTCTTGAGCGTTTCGGTGTTGTAGCCAAAGCCGATGGCCGAGCTGTAAAAGCCCCCCACCTGGTGGCCCGACATGGCGTACTGGCGCACGCTCCAGCCATGCAGGTCATGCAGATAGGCGGGGCGGTATTCGGCCAGCAGGCCCTGCTCCGCCGCCTGCAAGAAGGGGTCACCCGTGCCGCCCCACCAGATGTCGGTCTTGGGATTGTTGGCCTCGGCGCGCATCTGCGCGGCAATCTCGCCCGTGCCCTTGTGGGCCTGGTTCACCTTGATGCCCGTCTTGCGGGTGAACTCCTTCGCGGCCGCTTCGCACCAGGGCGCGTCGGTGCTGCACAGCGCGTTGACCACGCCCTGGGCCTGGGCGTTAGTGGAAGCCAGTGCGGCCAGCGCAACGGCCGCAGCAACGTGGTGGAGAGGGGGGAATGCCATCGGAATTGCCATCGGTCTTGCTCCTTGTCTTTTGTCGTAGTGGCCCGGCCCCTGGGGCGGGCGGTGTGCGCGTGGCGCTTTCATTGTGACAGTGATGTGTCAAATTTAAGTCGTTCTGGCAGCCCGGTGCTGCGCCAGCGCCCATGCCGCCGCTATCCTTGGCAGCCAGCCCATTTCCTGCACTCCTGACCGACCGACCTTTCTGCCCCCTTGCCATGCGCCTCTTGCTTGTTGAAGACGATTCCATGATCGGTGAAGCCGTGCTGGACCTGCTGCGCGCCGAGCAGTACGCGGTGGACTGGGCGCGCGATGGCGATGCGGCCGACACGGCCCTGCGCACTCAGGCGTATGACCTGGTGCTGCTGGACCTGGGCCTGCCCCAACGCGATGGTCTGACCGTGCTGCGCGACCTGCGCGCCCGCAAGAACCGCACCCCCGTGCTGGTGGCCACCGCGCGCGATGCTGTGGCGCAGCGCATCGAGGGGCTGGATGCCGGGGCCGACGACTACGTGCTCAAGCCCTATGACCTGGATGAGCTGCTGGCCCGCATCCGTGCCCTGCTGCGCCGCGCGGCAGGGCGGGCCGAGCCGGTGTACGAGCACCAGGGCGTGAGCATCAACCCCGCCACGCGCGAGGTGACGGTGCGCGGCACGCCCGTGGTGCTGTCGGGGCGCGAATGGGCGGTGCTGGAGCCGCTCATTGCCCGCCCCGGCATGGTGCTGTCGCGCCAGCAGCTGGAGGACAAACTCTACGGCTGGGGCGACGAGGTGAGCAGCAACGCGGTGGAGGTCTACATCCACGGCTTGCGCAAGAAACTGGGGCCCGAGCTGGTGCTGAACGTGCGCGGGGTGGGCTACCTCGTGCCGAAGGCATGACCCCCCTGAGCGGCTTCGCCGCTTCCCCCCAAGGGGACGACAGCCTTTGCTGCGGGGCGGCCCTTGCTGGCTGCCCCCGCGCAATCTCCCGCCCTGAGCATGCGGCGGGGATGGATGGATAGAGATGAAGAACGTGCCAACCACCTCCTGGCGCAGCGCGCTGCAGTCCATGCTCCCGCGCTCGCTGCGCATGCGGCTGCTGATGTTTTTGCTGGCTGCCATCGTGCTGGCAGGCGCAGTGCAGGGCGCACTGGCCTACCGGGGCGCGCTGGACGAGGCCGATGCGCTGTTCGACTACCACATGCAGCAGACGGCGCTGGCTTTGCGCTCGGGTCTGCCGGTGGATGCCCAAGGCCTGGGCCCGGGCCTGGACCCGGAGGACGAGAACCACGAGTTCATCGTGCAGGTGTGGACCAACGAAGGCCTGCGCATTTTTGAGTCCGCTGTAGGCGCCGCCCTGCCACAGATTGCCGTGCTGGGCTTCACCAACGTGCAGGCGCGCGGGGGCACCTACCGGGTGTTCTCGATGCAGACGCGCTCGCAGGTCATCCAGGTGGCGCAGAACATGGCTGCGCGGCGCGACATGGCCCGCAGCCTGGCGCTGCGCACGCTGGCGCCGCTGGCCATCATGGCGCCGCTCTTGGTGCTGGCCGTGTGGTGGGGCGTGAGCCGGTCGCTGGCCCCGGTGGAGCGCGTGCGCCGCCAGCTGGCAAAGCGCCAGGCCGACGACCTGTCGCCCGTGAGCGATGCACAACTGCCCGATGAGGTGCAGCCGCTGGTGAGCGAACTCAACCTGCTGTTCGAGCGCGTGCAGCACGCGTTCGAGGCGCAGCAGCACTTTGTGGCCGACGCCGCGCACGAGCTGCGCTCCCCCCTGGCCGCATTGCGCCTGCAACTGCAGGGCCTGCAGCGTGCGGGCGACGACGCCGCGCGGGCGGCCGCCATCGAACGCCTGTCGGCCGGCATCGAGCGCGCCACGCGGCTGGTCGAGCAGCTGCTGACCCTGGCCCGGCAGGAGGTCAGCACGGCCGTCAACGATCCGGTGGACCTGCGCGCCACGGCGCAACTGGCGCTGGCCGACGTGGCCCCCGCCGCCCAGGCGCGCAGCATGGATGTGGGCCTGCTTGAATCGGACGCCGCCACCGTCACCGGCAATGCCGAGGCCCTGCGCATGCTGGCCCGCAATCTGCTGGACAACGCCATCAAATACAGCCCGCCCGGCGGCCAGGTGGACCTGCAAGTGCGCCGCGAGGGCGACCACGCCGTGCTCACCGTGGAAGACAGCGGCCCCGGCATCGCCCCCGAGCACCGCGAGCGGGCCATGCAGCGGTTTGTGCGCGTCACCGCCGACGGTGCGCCTGGCAGCGGTCTGGGTCTGGCCATCGTGCAGGCCATCGCCCAAAGCCATGGCGCCACCGTGGCGCTGGACAGCTCGGCGCGTCTGGGCGGTCTGCGGGTGACCGTGCGGTTTGCGGCTGCCAAGCCCTGAGCTGCGTGATGCCCTGTTTGCTATTAATTGCATAGCTTTCCAGGCATATTGCACTAGCGCTATCGGCTCAAAATCCCTCAAAAGCACCCGCTGAGTGCTTCAAAGCGCCTCGTCACGTGCGCGCCACGCCGCCAGGGGCCTGCCCCGCACAATGCGGGGGTAGCGCGCAGGCTGTGCCGGTTCCTGGTCCGCCTGCGTCCACTTCCACCACCGTACACACGCATCGGCATGAACTTCATCGTTTTGGGCGCAGGCGCCATTGGTTGTTATGTGGGTGGGCGCCTGGCCGCGCACGGCCAGCCGGTGTGCCTGGTGGGGCGGCCGCATGCGCTGGAGCCCATCGCGCTCCGCGGTCTTCAGGTCACTGACCTGGACGGCTTTGACCGCACCGTGCCCACGTCCGCGCTGCAACTGGCTGCCACGCTGGCCGACGCCGCGCCCGGTGCCGACAGCATCATCCTGCTGTGCGTCAAAAGCGGCGCCACCGAGTCTGCCGCGCGCGAGCTGGCGGCGGCCTGTGCGCCCGGCACCCCGGTGATCTCGCTGCAAAACGGCGTGGACAACGTGGCCCGCATCGCCGCATTGGCGCCCGGCCTGAACGTGCTGGCGGGCATGGTGCCGTACAACGTGGTGCTGCGCGGCGCGCAGGTGCACCGCGCCACCGCAGGCCATCTGCAGCTGCAGCGCGACGCGGTCACGGAGCGCATTGCGCCCCTGTTCAACGCCGCCGGCCTGGCCACCACACTGCCGCCAGACATCCGTGCCGTGCAGTGGGGCAAGCTGCTGCTCAACCTCAACAACCCGGTCAACGCGCTGTCCAACCTGCCCCTGCGGCAAGAGCTGCTGGACCGCGATTGCCGCCGTGTTTTTGCCGCGCTGCAGACCGAGGCGCTGCGCGTGATGGCGCGCGCGGGCATCACCCCCGCCCAGGTCACCGCCGTGGCGCCCACGCTGCTGCCCCATGTGCTGCGCCTGCCCAACTGGCTGTTCACGCGGCTGGCAAAGCGCATGCTGCAAATCGACGCCACGGCGCGCTCGTCGATGTGGGACGACCTGGAGGCCGGGCGTGTCACGGAGATCGACGCGCTGTGCGGCGCCGTGGTGCGGCTGGCGGCGCAACAGGGCATGGCGGCACCGCTCAATGCGCGCATGTGCGAGCTGCTGGGCGGCCCGCGCCAGCGCTTCACGGGCAAACAGATGCGCCAGATGCTGGGTCTGTGAGTTGGGATTTGGGATTCGGGACTGGGGTTGTGACCGGTGATCAGGCAGCGGGTGCTGCGCTGTCCAGCGGCACGCGCAGCCCGGTCTTGAGGCTGGACAGCGCCACCGAGGTCCGAAACCGCTTGATGTTGTCGTCCCCCTCAAACAGCCGCCGCGTCAGCGCCTCGTAGTCCGCCATCGACGCCACGTTCACCACCAGCAGGTAGTCTGCCTCGCCCGTCACGCTGTAGCACTGCTGCACCGCGTCTTCCGCCGCAATGCGCGCGCGCAGCGGGGCGGTGCGGTCGGGGCGCTCGTTGTCCAGGTGCACCTCCAGCACGATGGTCAGCGGCTTGCCCACCTTCACCGGGTCCAGCACGGCCACGTTGGCGCGGATCACGCCGCTGTCCTTGAGCCGCTGAATGCGCCGCTGTACCGCAGGCGCCGACAGGT
Source organism: Acidovorax sp. 22279 (assembly GCF_052045435.1). Lineage (NCBI taxonomy): Bacteria > Pseudomonadati > Pseudomonadota > Betaproteobacteria > Burkholderiales > Comamonadaceae > Acidovorax > Acidovorax sp. 22279. Next base: position 154,732 of record NZ_JBQEOV010000007.1, on the reverse strand, counting down.
TCACCGCCTGCGCAATCGCGCGCTGGGGCGTGGTGTTGTCGGCCTGCAGGATGTCGAGGATCGCGAGGTCGAAGCGGTCAAGTGCTGCCGGGGTGGACATGGGGGTTCCTTGGAACGGGGTCTCAGGGTGAGCGAAAGTTGCGTGCAGGCCCCGAAATTCGAGCCAAAAGCACGCTGGGGTCGCACTATATTTTCAGCCCATGAGCGCTTCCCCCCTCCGTTCTCTTCTGCACCGGTTCTTCCCCTTCCTGGCCGTGCTGGGTTCCGTCACCGCATTGGGCATTGGCACTTCGTGGGCCAAACACTGGCTGTTTCCGGTGGTCGGGGCGCAGGGCACCACCGCCGTGCGCGTGGGTTTTTCGGCGCTGCTGGTGCTGCTGCTGTGGCGGCCCTGGCGCTGGTACCTGTCGCGCGCCGACGCGCGGGCCGTCATGCTGTACGGCGCGGCGCTGGGCGGCATGAACCTCATGTTCTACATGTCGCTGCGCACCCTGCCGTTTGGCCTGGCGGTGGCCATCGAGTTCGCAGGCCCGCTGGCGGTGGCGATCTGGTCATCGCGCCGCGCGGTGGATTTTGTGTGGGTGGCGCTGGCCATCGCGGGCTTGGGCATGCTGCTGCCGCTGGGGCTCAACGGCAGCACACTGGACCCGGTGGGCGTCTTCTACGCCCTGGGCGCGGCCGTGTTCTGGGGGCTGTATATCGTGTTCGGCAAGCGCGCCGGGCATCTGCACGCGGGGCATTCGGTATCGCTGGGCCTGCTGGTGGCCGCGCTGGTGGTGGTGCCCGTGGGCGTGGTGCACGCGGGTGATGCTCTGCTGTCGCCCACGGTGCTGTTCATCGGCGTGGCGGTGGCGGCGGTGTCGAGCGCCATCCCGATCTCGCTGGAGATGATGGCCCTGAAGCGCCTGCCCAAGGAGGCCTTCGGCATCATGATCAGCATGGAGCCTGCGGTGGCTGCACTGGTGGCCATGGCGCTGCTGGGCGAGCACCTGAGCGTGGTGCAGTGGCTGGCCATTGGCTGCATCATGGCCGCGTCGATGGGCAGTGCGATGACGGCTGCCCGGCCCGCTGCTGCAGACCGCGCGGCACCGCAGGCGGCATGAGGGCGGTGCCATGGCACGGCGCATTGCCTGACAGTGGTGTGGTCTGCAGGCTGGCAAGGGCGGCCTAGCTGCAGGGCTAAAAAAGGGACAGTGACGGCACCCCGTTGGCGCCGTCGCCCCATGTCCAAGGAGCCGATCATGATTCCATCCACCATCCATTCCGCTGCGACCGCCACACCGGTGGACGAAGACCTTGCCGAGCAAGCACGCCCCGGCTACGGCATCCCATCGCAAGACCCCCGGACCGGCGCACAGACCGCGTTGGAGCCTGAAGACGCAGAGCGCGAAGCCCACTCCGCCTTGATGGGCGGCGGCATGATGGCTGGCGCCGCAGCCGGCGCCGTCGTGGGCGTGGCCGTCGCGGGCCCGGTGGGGGTGGTGGTTGGGGGCACTTTGGGCGGCATCGCCGGTGCGCTGGGTGGTGCCGCAGCGGGCACCCTGGTCAGCCCGGACGATCTTTCGTCCGATGCTGTGGCCGCAGAACACCTTGCGCTGCCCCTGCGAGGGCCGGAAGGCAGGACAGACCCGAAGTAGGGTGTGCGGGGCTCACTACAGGCTGGCTGGTGCAGCGTACGTAGTGTGTGAGTCTGCTTCAAATTTGATAGCTTACGGCGCATATTGCACTAGCGCTTGCCGCTATTTTGGCTGTGAATTTGGTCCCCTCGACAGGAATCGAACCTGTATCTAGCGCTTAGGAGGCACTCGTTCTATCCATTGAACTACGAGGAGCAAGGCAGCCGCGCATTGTAGTGGCGCGCGGGTGCCTTCCTGGCCGGTTGCGCCTCAGTCGTACTTCACGGTGTAGATGATGTCCACCGCGCTTTTCTCGCCAGTCTGCCCGCGCAGCGTGAGGCGGCGGGACAGGTCGTAAAAGATGTACAGCGTGCCCAGCGTGCCCGACAGGCTGCGCTCATACGTCACGTACAGGTCTTTGGACAGGCGCTTGCCGAAGGTGAGGGCGGCGGCGCTGGCGTCTTCGCCCGTGGTGGCGCCGCGAAAGCCGATTTCGTCCAGGCCCAGGCGGCTGGCGGCGTTGGCCGTGGGGCTTTGGCCGCCGTTGCGGCCCAGCAGCGCCAGCGCGGCCTGTTGCAGCACGGCCGCTTCGGCGCCTCCGGCCGAGGCATTGCGGCCCAGGACCACCCACGACAGCTTTTCGGCATCGGGCAGTTCAGGGTCGGAATACAGCGTGACGCGTGGCGCCTGCGCGCTGCCGGTGACCTGCACGCCCGCGCGTACGCTGATGTTGGGGCGCAGCGCCAGGATGTCGAGCGAGGGGTTGTTGTACGGGCCGTTGAAGCGGATCAGGCCCGTCTCCACGTCCAGCATCTGGCCCCAGGCGCGGTAGCGGCCCTGGTCGGTGCGCACCTCGCCGGTCACACGCGGCGGGGCGCCGGGCACGGCGCTGCTGCGGATGTCCACCTCGCCGGTCAGCCGGGTGGTGATGCCCTGGCCTTGCAGCGCAAAGTCGCGCCCCAGGTTGAGGGTGACGGCGATGTCGGGCGGCTTGGCGGTCTCTGCCTGCGCGGCCACCTGGTTGGCCTTGGCGGCGGCCTGGGCCTTGGCCTGGTCTTCGCGGTCCTTGGCGGCGGAGCGCACGACCACGTCCGAGCCCAGGCGCGGCGCGGATTCGTCCGGCAGGATGATGGTGGCGCGGTCGGTGGTGAGCTTGCCGCGCAGGCTGATCTGGCCCTGCTGCAACTGGGCCTGCAACTGGCCCGACACGCTGACCTGCCGGTCGGCACGCACCAGCACCTGCAGGGCCTTGGCCTCGGCCTGCAGAGACATGGTGATGCCTGACATGCCCGTGCCTGCAGTGGCGCTGTCGCCCCAGGCCACGCGGCCGGTGGCGGTCAGCGTGCCGCCGTCTTGCGCGGCGGCTGTGCGGTTGCCGCTGAAGCCTGCGATGCGCGCGCTGCTGCCCCGCCCGCCTTGCAGGCGGAACTCGGTGATGTGGAGCTGGTTGCCCTGCAGCGTGGCGCGAAGTCGGCCGCCTTGCAGGTCCACGCCGTCCACCACCGATCTCACTGCCATGTCATCGGCGCCCAGGGTGCCCGCCCAGCGCGGCGCATCGCGCGTGCCCGACAAGGTCGCACTGGCGTCCAGCGTGCCGCGCACGCGCCAGCCGGGTGGTGCCAGCGCAGACCACACGCCCACGTCGGGCAGGCGGGCGCGCAAGGTGCCGGCCAGTGGCGCGTCGGCAGGCCAGGTGAAGGGGACATCGGCGTTGGCGGCGGCGAGGCGCGTGCTGGCGGTGGCATCGATCTCACCCGCGCGGTCGCTGGCCCAGAGCAGGCGCGCGCGCAGCGTGTCGCCTTCGGCGGTGACCGTGATTTCTGCCTGGCGCACACCGGCGGGAGTACCTGGGGCGCTCGATGCGCTGGATGCGCCTGCAGGCGGGGTGGCCGCAGTCGCCAGCACGGTGGTGGCTCCGGCGCCGGTGCCCTGGCCGCTGCTTTGCACCGCTGTGACGGCCGTGGCATCGCCCGCCAGGATGCGCAGGTCGCCACTGGCGCGGCGCAGGCTGACGCTGGCGCGCAGGGCGTCGCCCGTGGTGTCCACGTTCCATTGCCCGTCGAGCACGACGGTGCTGGCCAGCCCCATGCGCGCAAGTAACGGCTGCGCGGGCCGGCCCGCGGCGGCGGGCGTCTCGCCTAGGCCCAGCGCATCCACCCAGGCCATGGGCAGGCCCTGCAGCGTGCCCTGCGTTTGCAACCGCAGGGGGGTATTGGATGCCGTGGCGGCAGACCATTGCACCGGCGACCAGCGCAGCGTCACGGTGCCCGGCAAGGGGCCTGTGACCCGGGCCTGACCGGCCGATGCCTGCAGGCTGAGGGCGCTGGTGGTGGGCGATGGTGACGCCCGCCCGCTGGCCGGTGACCTGGGGGCTCCAGGGGTAGGGGCGCCGGTGCGCACGGTCAGGCCCAGGGGCTCAGCCAGTTGCAGCGTCCATGGCCCGGAGCGCTGGGCGACCTGGGCCTGCAGGCGCAGCTCGCTCACCTGCAACTGCCATTGCCCGGCACCCACCAGGGTGCTGGCAAGGCGGGTCTGCACCGTGGTCTGCAGGGCCTGGGGCGCTGGCGTGCGGACCTCGCCGGTTAACGCCAGGGAGGCCTGCGCCAGGTTGCCCCCCAGTTCGGCTTTGAAGGCGCGCAGTTGCAGGGCTTGCCCGGCGGATGTGCCGCCGCTGGCGTTGGTGGTGGCCGGGAGCGTCAGGTCCAGCTGGGGGGTGCTCAGCGTGGCCTGCAGATCAAAGCGGTCGGGGTTGCGGGCGGGTGCGCTGTTGGCAGTGGCAGTCTGAAGTTGCTCAGTCAACGTCTGCCATCCACCCTTCCAGCGCGCGGTGATCTGTGCGGCGCCCTGGGCGCTGGCCCCTTGCAGAGTGCGCTGTACCGAGGTGCCCACCACGGGCAGGCCAGCCAGCCAACGCTGTGTGAGTGCTGCATCGGACCACTGCAGCTGCAGGTCGCCAGCGCCGCTGCGCGGGGCCAGTGTGCCTTGTGCCTGTGCGGTGGCGCCGGGCACTGCCAGGGTGACCTTGCCTTGCGCAGACTGCGTGCCCAGTGTGACCCGCAGTCCGATGGCTTCCACGCGGGCCTGCAATGCGTCCAGCAACAAGCGGTCCAGCCGCACCGTGCCGCCGTCGGCGGCCTGCCAGGTGCCTTGTGTGCTGAAGGTGTTGATGCGCAGCGGTGCGCCCGCTGCTCCCGGGGGCTTTGTGGTTGCTGCGCGCGCCGCCGTGCCGGTGTCTGCCCGCACGTCGGCACTGAAGCGCACGGCGTCGCCCTGGGTTTGTGCGGTGATGCGGCCGGAGAGCGGGGCGGCGGCCAGCAGCGTGTGCAGCGCGTCGGGACGCAGCGCGCGCAGGGTGGCCTGGCCCTCCAGGGCATGGGCGGCGGGGGTGTAGTGGCCCTGTGCGGTGATGCTGCCCGCACCCGCCTGCAGGGTGGCGCTGGGCACGGTCCAGCGGGTGCCGTCGTAGCTTGCGCTGGCGTCCAGCGCGGTCAGTGGCAGGCGGGTGGTGTCCCAGGGGCCGGGCAGGTCGTTGCGCAGCGCGGCTTGCAGACTCCAGCCTGCCGTGCCTGTGCCACCGGATGTCGGCCCGGCTTGCAGCGTGCCGTGCAGTTGCGTGACCGGTGCCTGCGGCCACAGGGCTGCCAGATTGACGGCACGCAGCGTGGCGTTGGCAGACTGCAGGGGCTGCTGTGCCCACGGTGCCAGTGTGGCGGTCAGGTCAGCCTGCATGGGGTCAGCCGCAGGCGCAGGGGTCGCGCGTGGGGGCTGGGATTTCGATGCGCCCGGTTTGCTGGCAGGCGCGGCCACGGGCGGTGTGGCGGCTTCGCTGGTTGGTGCGGGCTTCAGGCGTGCCTGCAGTTGCAACTGGGCGGCGGCGGTGGCCAGCGTACCCTGTAGCGTGGCGTGGGCGCCCACCTGCAGCGCGGCACCGCCCCCGGGCACGGCGGTTTGCACGGTGCCGTCCACGGTGGCATCCAGCGCCATGGGGGCTTGTGCGTCCAGCGTGGCGCGTACGCTGTACTGGCCCTGGGCCAGTTCTACCGCGCCGATGTTCAGGCGGTGCTGGCGGCCGTCAAACCGGTAGTCGCCCACCAGGCCCTGGGCCTCCACGGCGGGGGGGCCGGCCCACAGCAGCTGGTCTACCCGGAACGGCGCGCCCAGCTGCAGCGGCAGCACCAGGTCGGTGAGGGGCGTGGGCGGTGGCTGGGGCGTGTCGGCGGGGCGTGGCTGGGGCGTGATCAATACGCGGGCGGCATGCACCTCGCCCAGCTCCAGGCGGCGCTGCAGCAAGGGGGCCAGCTGCCAGCCCAGGCGGATGTCAGTCATTTCCACCACCAGGGTGGGGCTGCTCCAGCGCAGCCAGCCAATGCGCCCGCCGCTGCGCAGCGAGCCACTGACCTCGCGGCTTTCCAGTTGCTGGTTGGCGGGCAGGTATTGCGCCGCGCGGGCCAGCGTGGTGGCCAGTGATGTGCCGCTGCCCGCCCACCACCACAGCAGCGCGCTGGCCGCCAGCAGCAGGGCCACCAGGGCGACCAGCAGCCAGCCCAGAGCCCGCAGCACACGCGGCGCGCGGGGCGGAGGAGGGCGTGGGGCCGACGAGGACCCGGCGCTGAAGTTCGACGCGCGGGTGCGGGCACGGGGTGTGGGAAGGTGCGGGGCGTTCATCGCCATCAGAAGCTGAACCCCAGGCGCAAGTGCAGCCGCACTTCCTTGGTCTTGACGCCGTAGGCCAGGTCGGCCTGCAGCGGGCCCACGGGGCTGCGCCAGCGCACACCGGCACCTACGCCTACGCGCGGGCTCAGGTCACCCACCTTGTCGGCCACGGCGCCTGCATCCACAAACAGCGTGCTTTCCCAGTCGGTCATGGCACCCTGGTAGACGATGGGGCGCTGCCACTCCACGCTGCCCACGGCCAGGTAGCGGCCCCCATAGAGTTGCCCGTTGTCGGTGCGCGCGCCGATGCTGCGGTAGCCATAGCCGCGCACGGTGGTGTCGCCGCCCGTCACAAACAGCTGCGTGACGGGGATCTGCGCCCCCTCGCGCGCCAGCACGGCGCCTGCCTCGGCCCGCAGTGCCACGCGGGCATTGCGGCCGATGCCTGCATCGTCCTGCACGCGGCCTGCGGGGAGGAAGGACTGCCACCGCACCAGGGTGCGCACAAACGGGTCGCGCTCTGGCCGTAGGGTGGTGCCCAGGCCCAGCTCCACCGCCAGGCCATGGCCCCGGGTGGGGGCGGTGAGGCTGTTGAAGTAGCGGCCCGTCCACCCGTAGTTGATGCTCAGGGCCGTGCTGGTGTCGGAGGGCGACCGCGCGTTGTTGGTCAGGCCCTGGCTGTTGGCGTAGTCGTACTGCAAAAAATAATTGCGGTCGATGGATTTGGTGCTCTTGCTGCGGCCTGCGCGCAGACGGCCGCTGTTGACGTCGTAGTCGCCAGTGGCCTCGCGCAGCACCTGGCCGCCTGCAAACCAGCGCCAGCCGTTTTCGTTGGGCAGGTCCGTCCATTCGGTGTTGGCGAGCTTGGTTTCGCGGTCGAGTGCGAGTTTGGTCACCGCGCGCCAGCCGAGCACAGGCATCTGGTTGTGGATGTGCTCCAGTGACAGGCGTGCGCCGCTGTCGGTCGAGAAGCCGGGGCCGAACACCAGCTTTTGCATCGGGGCCTCGCGCACCTGGGCCACCACTGGGGCGGCCTGCGGGTCGGTGCCTTCGGTATCGAGCGTGAGGAACACGGCGTCGTAGTAGCCGCTGCTGGCCAGGCGCAGCTGGGCGTCCAGCATGTCGGCCTCGTCATACACCGCACCGGTGGGCAGGCGCGCCAGGCGCCGCGCACCGTCGCTGTCGTAGCGCTGGCTGCCCTGCACGCGCAAGGGGCCGAAGCGGTAGGCGGGGCCGGGGTCGTAGCTCACGCCCAGTTGGGCTTCCTGCCGGTCGGCATCGATCTCGGCCCGGCTGTTGGCGATGCGGGCCGTGGGGTAGCGTCGGGCCTGCAGCTGACGCAGCCCGTCGGCCTTGGCGTTGTCCCAGGCCGACTGGGTGAAGGGCTGCCCGGGGGCGAGGGACCAGTTGCGCTGCAGGCGCTGCTGCCGCCGCGCCAGGTTGTCTTTGTCGGCATCGTCGGTGCCCGCCACGGTGATGTCGGCACGGGCAATGCGGGTTTGGGGGCCGGGCTCCACGGTGACAGTGACGGTGCGGGGCGCGCCCTTGCGGGTACCGGCGGTTTCCTGCGCCTCCGTCAGCTCCACGGTGATGGTGGGCGCGAAGTAGCCCAGGGTGCCCAGCAGTTCCCGCGCATTGGCATCAGTGGCGCCCAGCAGGCGCTGCAGCTCGTTGGCCTGCAGGTCGGGCAGCTGGCGAAAGCGCTGCAGCTCCAGGTGGCGCTCCAGCGTCTCGCGCACCGCGTCGGGGGCGCGTACCACCACGTCAAACGACGCCGCGCCATCGCTGGCGGCGGTGCTGGCCATGTCGCTGCGCGAGTCACCGGTCGTGGGCTCGTCGGCCCGTGGCAGCAGGCTGCAGCCACTCAGGCACAGTGCGCCGGAAAGCAGCAACGCCGACCACAGGGCCGGCGTTGGGGTGGTAGCGGTGGCGGAGCGCAAAACGCGGAGAGGCACGGCGCGGAAGGATATGTCAGGGAGGTCGTATGGGGGGCGGACAAGCCTGCCAGCCTGTCCTATTCATCCCCGACTATGCCCTGAAACTGCAGCGCTCCCTGTCGGACAGATGCTCACAAGGCATCTGACCCCGGTACCGCGCCTATTTGGACAGCAGCCGCATGGTTTCTTCCAGCCCCTTGAGCGACAGCGGGTACATGCGGTTGCCCACCAGCTGCTGGATGATGCTGATGCTCTGGCGGTACTGCCACACGCCCTGGGGCTCGGGGTTGATCCATGCAAACTTGGGGAAGGCGTGGGTGAGGCGCTGGATCCACTCGGCACCCGGCTCCTCGTTGTTGTATTCCACACTGCCGCCGGGCTGCAGGATCTCGTACGGGCTCATCGTCGCGTCGCCCACAAAGATCAGCTTGTAGTCCTTGTTGTACTTGCGGATGATGTCCCAGGTCGGGAACTTCTCGGCAAAGCGGCGGCGGTTGTTCTTCCACATGAAGTCGTACACGCAGTTGTGGAAGTAGTAGAACTCCAGGTGCTTGAACTCGCTCTTGACCGCACTGAACAGCTCTTCCACACGCTGGATGTGCTCGTCCATCGTGCCACCCACGTCCATCAGCAGCAGCACCTTCACGTTGTTGTGCCGCTCGGGCACCATCTTGATGTCCAGGTAGCCCGCGTTGGCCGCCGTGCTGCGGATGGTGTCGGGCAGGTCCAGCTCCAGCTCATGCCCTTCGCGCGCAAACTTGCGCAGGCGGCGCAATGCCACCTTGATGTTGCGTGTGCCCAGCTCCTGCTGGTCGTCGTAGTCCTTGTAGGCGCGCTGCTCCCACACCTTCACCGCGCTCTTGTTCTTGCCCGCGCCGCCAATGCGCACGCCCTGCGGGTTGTAGCCGCCGTGGCCAAACGGGCTGGTGCCGCCGGTGCCGATCCACTTGCTGCCGCCTTCGTGACGTTCCTTCTGCTCTTCGAGGCGCTTCTTCAGCGTCTCCATCAGCTCGTCCCAGCCCATCTTCTCGATGGCGGCCTTCTGCTCGGGTGTGAGTTCGTTCTCCAGGATCTTGCGCAGCCAGTCGGCCGGGATCTGCTTGGTGAAGTCGGCCACCATCTCCACGCCCTTGAAGTAGGCGCCGAAGGCCCGGTCGAACTTGTCGTAGTGCTTCTCGTCCTTGACCAGCGTGAGGCGGGAGAGGTTGTAGAAGTCGTCCAGGCTCCAGGCGTCATCCGACTTGGGGCCCACCACACCGGCCTGCAGCGCTTCGAGCAGGGTGAGGTATTCCTTGACCGACACGGGCAACTTGGCCGAGCGCAGGGTGTAGAAGAAGTCGATGAGCATGATTTGGGCCTCTAGCGCCAGTGCTTATTGCGCATGACGCTCTAAAAGATATAGCAGCTGCGCCTTGGCCTCAGGCCACTCGCCTGCGCGCATGCTGTACATCACCGTGTCGCGGATGGTGCCGTCGCGGCGCAGCGCGTGGCCGCGCAGCACGCCGTCCTTCTTGGCGCCCAGGCGCTCGATGGCGCGTTGTGACGCAAAGTTGTAGTTGTCGGTGCGCCAGCCCACCACGTGGCAGCCCAGCGTGTCGAAGGCGTGGCCCATCATCAAGAGCTTGGCGGTGGTGTTGACGTGGGTGCGCTGCACGCTTTGGCGGTACCAGGTGTAGCCAATTTCCACGCGTTTCACAGCCGGCACGATGTCGTGGTAGCTGGTGGAGCCCAGCACTTTGCCGGTGGCGTCTTCCACCACGGCAAAGGCAAAGCGGTTGCCGTCCTCGCGCATCTTGAGCGCGGCTTCGATGTACGCGCGGGTGTCCTGCGGCTCGGGCACCGAGGTGATGCGCAGCTTCCACAGCTCGCCATCGGTGGCTGCTGCCCGCAGACCTTCTTCATGGGCCAGCGCCAGCGGCTCCAGGCGGACTCCGCGATCGCGCAGCGTGACAGGTTCTACAAAAGCCATGGGTCTCTACCCCTTAATCATCAATCCTTGGGCGGTTGGCTGCGGCGGCTGTTCTGCCAGCGCCGCGCCGCATGCAGGCCCAGGCCGCCACCGATGCCCACCAGGGCGATGCCCACTAGGCTGCCGGTGCCGTAGCCGGGCGCGAAGATATCGAGCCCCAACAGCTGGCCCAGCCAGAAGCCCAGCAGGGCGCCCCCCACAAAGCCGACGGCATCGGCGACGCCGTGGGCCAGCAGCTGGCGGGTGTCGTCGTTGCTGTTGCCGTTGCTCACTCAGCGGTTCCTCTGGTTCATGAACACCAGCTTTTCAAACAGGCTCACGTCCTGTTCGTTCTTGAGCAGCGCTCCCACCAACGGGGGCACGGCCACCTTGTTGTCGGCGCTTTGCAGGGCGGTGAGTGGAATGTCTTCGGCCACCAGCAGCTTGAGCCAGTCGATCAGTTCGCTGGTCGAAGGCTTCTTTTTCAGGCCCGGCAGGTTGCGCACGTCATAAAACGTCTTCATCGCCACGCTGAGCAGCTCGCTCTTGAGCGTGGGGAAGTGCACGTTGATGATCTGCCGCATCGTGTCGGCCTCGGGGAACTTGATGAAGTGGAAGAAGCAGCGACGCAGGAACGCATCGGGCAGCTCCTTTTCGTTGTTCGACGTGATGAACACCAGCGGGCGGTGCTTGGCCTTGATGAGTTCGCGCGTTTCGTAGCAGTAGAACTCCATGCGGTCGATTTCGCGCAGCAGGTCGTTCGGGAATTCGATGTCGGCCTTGTCGATCTCGTCGATCAGCAGCGCCACGGGGCGGTCGGCCGTGAAGGCCTGCCACAGCACGCCCTGGATGATGTAGTTGCGGATGTTCTTCACGCGCTCGGCGCTGTCGCCGTCGTTGAGCTGGCTGTCGCGCAAGCGACTCACTGCGTCATATTCATACAGGCCCTGCTGGGCCTTGGTGGTGGACTTGATGTGCCACTGCAGCAGGGGCATGTCCAGCGCCTGCGCCACTTCCTCGGCCAGCATCGTCTTGCCCGTGCCGGGCTCGCCCTTGATCAGCAGCGGCCGTTGTAGCGTGATGGCAGCATTCACGGCGAGCATCAGGTCTTGGGTGGCGACGTAGTTCTGGGAGCCTTGGAATTTCATGGGGGAAAACACCGGATCGTTGATGAATGGGCTTGACAGGGCGCTGGCTATAATCGACGGCTGATCAGAGCCCAGAGCTGAACTTCCACGAGATTGTGCGCGCAAAATGAACAAAACGTTGACCACGCTATTTGCCCTGGCTGTCGCTTCCGTGACCGCCTTGTCCCACGCCCAGGAAGCCAAGGGCGACGTGGAAGCCGGCAAGCAAAAGATTGCCATGTGCATTGGTTGCCACGGCATCGTTGGCTACCAGGCCAGCTTTCCTGAGATCCACAAGGTGCCCATGATCTCGGGCCAGAGCGCCAAGTACATTGCGGCAGCGCTGGTCGCCTACCAAAAGGGCGAGCGCAAGCACCCCACCATGCGCGGCATCGCCGAGTCGTTGTCCGAGAAGGACATCGCTGACGTGTCGGCCTACTACGAACAACACGGCAAGACCGGTGCCGAACTGCCCGCCAAGCCCTCGCGTGAACCCAGTGTGCAAGTGGCCGAGCTGCTGAAGAAGGGCGCTTGCGTTTCCTGCCACGGCGACAACTTCGCCAAGCCCATCGACCCCTCTTACCCCAAGATCGCCGGCCAGCATGCCGACTACCTGTTTGTGGCACTCAAGGCCTACAAGGTTGAGAAGAACGCCAACGTGGGTCGTGGCAACGCCATCATGGGCGGTGTGGCCAAGCAGTTCACCAACGCTGAACTGAAGGCCTTGGCCAATTACGTGAGCGGCCTGGACGGCGACCTGCACACGGTGCCTCAGTCGCGCTTCCGTTGATCAGCAGTCTGGCTGACTACAACAAAAAAAGCCCGCTTCGGCGGGCTTTTTGCTGGCTGGTTGAATCGTCAACGGCTGGCGGCCCATGCCCCCAACGCCAGACATGTACAAGCCGTGACCGTCAGGCGCCATCGCAGCGGCAAGTACCACGTGGGAAGCAAGGTGCGCGCAGCCAGCCGGTGGTCTTGCACCAGGTGGGCTGCAAAGCCCGCGACCAGCAGCACGGCCCCCGCGGCGGCAGGCAATAGCGTGGCAGGCCAGGCCATCAACGATGGCACCACGCTCCATACAAAGCAGCGCGTGCGCTCTGGGGCGCTCAGCCCGCTTTGTGCCATGGCAAAGCCCCAGTGCAGCGCACCCACAAAACTCAGAATCACTGCGCCGTAGGCCAGCAGCGCCTCGCTCCACCACGGTGTACTGGGCGCCCACAGGCCCACGGTTGCCAGCGCCAGGAACGGCAGCAGGCCGCCGTATCCCAGCCAGGCCACTGCCGGCGGGATGGGGGCAGAGGAGGGCGGAGGCAAAGGTTGTGTGGGCGTATGGATGTGCGTCGACATGAAAGCCTCCAGATAGGTGTCCGCATTGTCTGGAAAGTGAGACTCCCGAGTGCCATGCATGGTTGTGTGTGCCAGCCAACCGTCCTTTCGCGAGTGCCTCAAGCCCTGCGCCTACAGAGCTCTCCGGTATCGCCAGTTAAAATGTTGTTTGGGTGTCGGCGCCATGGTGGCTCGGCAGGTTCATGCGCTGGTCGGGCCGCCGCGCGGCTTTTCTGCGACCCATGAACTCCTCCCCCACCCTGATCCAGGTGGTTGGTGCCGTCCTGTTCGGCCTGGCCATTCTTCACACCTTCTCCACCAAGTATTTCGAGCACCTTGCGCACACGCAGCCCCGGCACGCGGGCATCTGGCATCTGCTGGGCGAGGTAGAAGTCGTGTTCGGCTTCTGGGCGATGGTGCTCATGCTGTTCATGTTCTCCATCAGCGGCAAGCAGGAGGCCACCGCCTACTTGGATTCGCGCAATTTCACCGAGCCACTGTTCGTGTTCGCGATCATGGTGATCGCCGCCACGCGGCCTATCCTGGAGCTGTCTGGGGCTCTTGTCCGGGCGCTTGCCGCTTTGTTGCCGGTACAGCGCGGCATGGCCATGTATTTTGTGGTGCTGGCGTTCGTGCCGCTGCTCGGGTCGTTCATCACCGAACCTGCGGCGATGACGCTGGCCGCGTTGATGCTGCGGGACATGCTGTTCTCCCACCCCATCTCCAGCCGACTCAAGTATTCGACCATCGGTGTGCTGTTCGTGAACATCTCGATTGGTGGAACGCTCACTTCCTTTGCGGCGCCGCCCGTGCTGATGGTGGCTGCCAAGTGGAACTGGGACATCTGGTTCATGCTATCCAACTTCGGCTGGAAGGCGGCGGTGGCCGTGCTCGTCAATGCGGCCATCGCGATGCTGATCTTCCGCAACCAGTTGGGCCACATGGGCCGTAAGATGCCCGCCTCCGAGTCCCCCATGCCGTGGACCGTGACGGGCGTGCACCTTGCCTTCCTGGTGCTGGTGGTAGTGTTTGCCCACCATCCCGCTGTGTTCATGGGCCTGTTCCTGTTCTTCATGGGGTTCACCACGGCGTACCAGCGCTACCAAAGTCCGCTGATCCTGCGCGAGGCGCTGCTGGTGGCGTTCTTCCTGGCTGGGCTGGTGGTGCTGGGCGGCTTGCAGCAATGGTGGCTGCAGCCCGTGCTCATGAAGATGGATGCCAACGCTGTGTTTTTTGGCGCCGCTGCGCTCACCGCGTTCACCGACAACGCTGCGCTGACCTACCTGGGATCGCTGGTCGAAGGCCTGAGTGACGAGTTCAAGGTGGCTCTGGTGGCGGGCGCCGTCACGGGGGGCGGCCTGACGGTGATTGCCAATGCGCCCAACCCGGCCGGGGCATCCATCCTGAAGGAGAAGTTCTCGGACGGTGTCATCAACCCACTGGGCCTGCTGCTGGGGGCCTTGCCGCCCACGCTGGTGGCGGTGATGGCGTTTCGGGTGTTGTAGTTGATGGGCGGTCAGCGATCTGCCAGCACCGCCTGGCTGGTCATGGCCTCGCAGATGGCGCGGATCTGCGGGCGCATGAGCCGGGCCACCTCGTCGCGCCGGTGCGACTCCAGCCGCCCCGAGATCGCGGCCACGCTGATGGCGGCGATCGGGTTGTCTGGCGGAAAAGCGATACCGATGGCTGCTGTACCTGGTGTGACCACGCTGTCCAGAAACGCATAGCCCTTCTCGCGTCCCACCTTGATCGCCTCGCGCAGGTAGGGGGCTGTGACGAATCCGTACTTTTCGTATTTGGGCGCGTTGGCATCGATGATGGATTCGGCCTCGTCGGGGGGCAGTGCGCACAGGATCGCAAGCCCGCCCGCACCCACGCCCAGCGGGCGGCGAATGCCCACGTCCAGCGCCAGCGATTTGATGGGGTAGTCGCCCAGTGCGCGGTGGGTGCACACGGCCTCCAGGCCGCTGCGTTCGCTCAGGTAGATGGTGTCCTGGGTGACTTCGGCCAGCTTTTGCAGCGCGCTGTCGCACAGCTCCGACAGCCGGTAGCGGGGGCGTGCGAGCAATCCCAGCTCGTACAGCAGCGGGCCCAGGTAGTACTTGCGTGTGTGGGCGTCCCGGTCCACCAGGCCTTCGGCCTGCAGCCGGTGAAGCATGCGAAAGCAAGTGGACTGCGGCAGGCTGCTGGTGGCGGCGATCTCGCCGATGCGCATGCCACCTTTGCCACGAGACGCCACGATACGGAGCATCTGCACGACACGTTCGATGCTTTGAGTTCCTGTTTTCGAGTTTCCACTATGTGGCGGTTTATTTGTCTCTGATGGGACTGCTATGGTGTCTTTATTCATATTGTCTTTGTAGTTTGTATCCACATAGTGGGCAATCTAGGGTTTACCCAGGCGATTGAGCTGTCGTTTGATTTTTTAATAAGTAATCAAACGATTTTTCAACTTCCACATAGTGGATAACTGGGTGAAGCCACATGTCTTACACGATGACTGAAAAGATCCTCGCCCGGGTTGCAGGGGTGCCTGCGGTCCGGGCGGGCGACGAGATCCTGGCCAGGCCGGATTTCGTGATTGCCTATGACTTTCCGGGCTACACGGATGTGTTCTTCAAGGAGGCCAAGGAGGACTTCGGTGTGGACAAGGTGCCCAGCCCCGAGCGCTTTGTGCTGTTCATCGACCACATGGTCCCGGCCGCCGCCCCCAAGGAGGAAGAGCTGCACAAGGTCACCCGCGCCTGGGGCAAGGAGCAAGGCGTGCCCGTGCACGAGCGCGAGGGCATTGGCCACCAGGTGTCGGCCGAGCTGGGCTACGCCACGCCGGGTGCATTTGCGGTGCATTTCGACGGGCATGTGAGCCAGCTGGGTGCGTTCGGCACGTTGGCCATTGGAGCGCGCAAGAGTGTGCTGGAGACCTTTGTCTCCGAGCGCATGGCGCTCGTGGTGCCGGGCACGGTCAAGATCGAAGTCACCGGCACAGTGCAGCCCGGTGTGATGGCGCGCGACATCTTCCACCACCTGGTGCGGGTGATGGGACCATCGTCCTGCCGCTTCAAGGTGGTGGAGCTGTGCGGCCCCGTGATCGACGCCATGAGCATTGAGGGCCGCCAGACGATCTGCGGCCAGGCCATGTTCCTGGGCGCGACCACGATGCTGATTGCCCCCGATGCCAAGACGCTGGGACACGCCAAGGGCCGCTCCAAGATCGCCCTGGACCCGGTCTACCCCGATGCCGATGCGCACTACGACCGTGTGGTGACCGTGGATGTGAGCGACCTTGCGCCCATCGTGGTGGCGCCACCCAGCCCCGCCAATACCCGGGACCTGACCGAATACGCAGGCCTGGAAGTGCACATGGGTTACCTGGGCAGCTGCGCCAGCGGCCGCCTGGAGGACCTGCGCATTGCCGCCCAGGTGCTCAAGGGCCGCAAGATCAAGCCGGGGTTCCAGCTGCATGTGGTGCCCACCTCCCAGGCCATCATGTCGCAGGCCGCCAGCGAAGGCCTGATCTCCACCCTGGTGGATGCAGGCGCGTTCATCAGCTCGTCGAGCTGTGACTATTGCTATGGCCGCATTGCCACCATGACCGATGGCCAGCGCGCTGTGTCCACTGGCACGCTCAACACGCCCGGCCGCATGGGCAGTGCCGACTCCGAAATTTTCATCTGCAACGCTGCCGTGGTGGCGGCATCGGCCCTGGAAGGCTGCATCACCGACCCCCGGCCCTACCTCGCCAACACCGAAGGGAGTGCAGCATGACATTGCCCACCTTGCATGGCCGCGCGGCCTGGGTCTTCACCGAAGACGACTACGACATCGACCTGATTGTTGGCATCAAGAACATCAAGATCACCGACATCAATGAACTGGCGGCGGTCACCATGACCAGTTACGACCCTGGCTTTGCCCAATCCGTCTCCAAAGGTGATGTGCTGGTGGGCGGCCAGAACTTTGGCTATGGCCACCCGCATTACCCGGCCATGCGCGCCATGCGCCACCTCGGGGTGGCTGGCGTGATCGCCGAGTCTTTCTCGCCCGGCTTCTTTCGGGGGGAGATCAGCATGGGCTTCCCGCTGATCACCTGCCCGGGCATCCGTGCCGCCACGCAGCGCTGGGACACGCTGCGCGTGGACTGGGAGCGCGGTGTGGTCGTCAACGAGCGCACGGGCCAGGCGCTGCCGTTCGAGCCCTGGTCGTCCACCGAGCGCGCCACCATCGAGGCGGGCGGGTTCACGCCGTATCTCAAAGCCCGGCTGGCGCGCGAGCGTGCTGCAGCTGCGGCGACATGACGGGCAGGAGCGCACCATGTTGCAGATGATTGTGAGCGGCGTCGCCCTGGGCGCCATCTACGGGCTCATCGCCCTGGGCATCGTGATGGTGTTCAAGGCGACGGGCATCCTCAACTTCGCGCATGGCGAAGCGGCCATGCTCTCGGCCTTTGTGGCCTACACACTGTTCAAGCTGGGCCTGCCGCTGTGGGCGGTGGTGCCGCTCACGCTGTTGTTTGGCGCGGCGCTGGGCATGGCGATCGAACGGTTCATCATCCGCCGCTTCATCGGCAAGGCACTGCTGTCGTCTGCGATCTGCACACTGGGCCTGTTCCTGGTGTTTGGCGACCTGGCCATCTGGGTATGGGGCAAGGACACGCAGGAGCTGCCCAGCATCTTCCCGGCTGCCCCCATCGACATCGGCGGTGTGATCGTTTCGGGCATCGACCTGGGCATCGTGGCCGTATGCGCCACGCTGGCAGGTTTGCTGTTTGCGTTCTTTCGCTTCACGCGGCTGGGCATCGCCATGCAGGCCACGATGGAAAACCCCACGGCTGCGCGCCTCATGGGCATTCCGATCAAGCGCATCTATGCGCTGGCCTGGGCGCTGTCGCACGTGATCGCCGCCACGGCGGGCTTGCTGATTGCGCCGCTGACTTTTGTGCACTTTTCGATGATGCAGCATGCCCTGCACTTCGCGTTCGCCGCCGCGGTATTGGGCGGCATTGGCAGCATGCCGGGCGCGCTGCTGGGCGGCGTGATCATCGGCGTGTCGTCGAACCTCACGGGCGCCTATGTGTCCTCGGCCTGGAAGGACGCGGTGCCTTTCATCGTGATGCTGGTCATCCTGATCCTGCGCCCCCACGGTCTGCTGGCCCGCGCCCAGATCAAGAAGGTCTAAGGAGCCGCCATGACCAAAGTCTTTGAAGCATACCCCTGGCTCGGCCCGCTGCTGTTCGTGCTGGCCTTCGTGCTGGCGCCGCTCGTTCCCGGTGGCTACGTGCTGTACATCTTCACGCTCGTCATCATCTACACGCTGGCCTCGTTTGGCACCAACATCCTCACGGGTTACACCAACCTGATCTCCATGGCGGGTGCCGTGTTCTTCGGCATCGGTGCTTATGGCTCGGCCATCCTGACCACGCACTTTGGTGTGCCGCTGGTGCTGTCGATGTTCATTGCAGCCAGCATCGCCACCGTGGTGGGCTTGCTGCTGGCGCTCCCCGTCCTGCGGCTGGAGGAGGTGTTCCTGGCGATTGCCACGCTGGGTTTCGTGATGATCTCGGTCGAGATCGCCAAGTCCAGCGGCGACATGTCGGGCGGCGAGAACGGCATGGGCGCGCCCGGCCCCACGCTGTTCGGCTGGGCGCTGGACGAGCGCGCGTACCACGTGTTCACCGCCGTGGTGCTGGCGGGGGCGCTGTGGGTGGCGCGCAACCTGGCGCGCAGCCGGTTTGGGCGTGGCTTTCTGGCCATCAAGGGCAGCGAGACAGCAGCTCGCGCTCTGGGCCTGAACACCACGGCGCTCAAGCTGGTGGCGTTTGGCGTCTGTGCCTTCTACACCGGCCTGTCGGGTGCGTTGTATGCACCGCTGGTGCGCTTCATCGACCCATCGCTGTTCAGCATCATGGTGTCGATCAGCTTCGTCTCGATGGTCATCGTGGGCGGTCTGGGCTCCATCCTGGGCTCGGTGCTGGGGGCGGTGTTCGTCATCGGTGCGCCGCAGTTGCTTACCTACCTGGGGTTTGATCAGTTCCAGCGCGCGCTGTACGGCGTGGCCATGATCCTGGCGCTGATGTTCCTGCCCGACGGGCTGGCCAGCCTCTTCAAGCGCAAGCGCCTGCCCGGCGCAGATGCGGCGCAAAGCGGGGTGGCGCGATGAGAGTTTTGGACGACAAGACATTGCCGTTGCAGGCGACTGTGTCGGCAGCACCCGGTCGGGCAGCCCCATTGCTCAGCATTCAGGGCGTGCGCATGGCGTTTGGCGGCATTGTGGCCGTGCAGGACGTGAGCTTCGACGTGATGCCCGGCACGGTGCACGCATTGATCGGGCCTAACGGCGCCGGCAAGACGACGATGCTCAATTGCATCAGCCGCTTCTACACGCCCCAGCAAGGCTCCATGCGGTATCGCACGGCCGCAGGTGACGTGGAATTGCTGGGCTGCAAGGCGCACCAGGTGGCGCGCCTGGGCATTGCCCGCACCTTCCAGAACCTGGAGCTTTTTGCCGAACTGACCGTGTTTGACAACGTGCTGATTGCACGGTCGATGGCCATGCGCGCCACGCTGGTGGAAGCCCTGCTGGGCCTGCCACGTCAGCGCCGTGAGGAGCGCGAGGAACGTGAGCGTGTGGAGGCCGTGCTGGAGAAGCTCAACCTGCAAGCCCATGCCCATGCGGTGGTGCGCGACTTGCCTTATGGCACGCAGAAGCTGGTGGAGCTGGCCCGTGCCATGGCGCTGGAGCCACGCCTGATGCTGCTGGACGAGCCTGCAGCGGGCATGAACAACCGTGAGATCGATGCCCTGGGCGAAACACTCAAGCGGCTGCAGGCCAGCACGCAAGCGACCCTGCTGCTCATCGAGCACAGCATGCCGCTGGTGATGTCCATCTCGGACACGATCACCGTGATGCACAACGGCGCCTTCCTGGCGCAGGGCTCCCCCAGGGAGATCGAAAACCATCCCGCCGTGGTTGAGGCGTATCTCGGAGGAGGCAAGAGTGGCAAACGGCGTTGAACCATCCAGTGCGCCCGCACTGCTGAGCGTGGACAACCTGAGCGCGGGCTACGGCAAGATCCGCGCGCTGCACGGGGTGAGCCTACGCGTACCGCAGGCCCGCATCGTGTGTGTGCTGGGCGCCAACGGCGCGGGCAAGACCACGCTGATGCGTGCACTCTCGGGGCTGCTGCCCGTCAGTGACGGGCAAGCCATTTTTGACGGCCAGTCCATCGCCAACGTGCCCGCCGAAGCGCTGGTGCGCCGAGGGATTGCCCATGTGCCGCAAGGCCGCATGGTGTTTGCGCAACTCACCGTGCGCGACAACCTGGTGCTGGGTGGATACACCCGCCCAGCCGCCGAGGTGCGCGACGACATCGACCGGGTGCTGGGTTATTTCCCCCGGCTCAAGGAACGCATCACATCCCGCGCCGGCACGCTGTCGGGCGGCGAGCAGCAGATGCTTGCCATTGCCCGGGGCCTGCTGGCCAAACCGCGCCTGCTGATGCTGGATGAGCCCTCCATGGGCGTGGCGCCGATCCTGAAGGATGCGATCTTCGAGACGCTGCGCGACATCCGCGACCGCGAAAACCTCACGCTGCTGATCGTGGAGCAGGACGCAGACATCGCGCTCGACATCTCCGACGAAGGCTATGTCATCGAGACCGGCCGTGTCGTGATGCAAGGCCCGGCCGCCGAGCTGGCAGGCAACGAAGACATCCGCCGTGCCTACCTGGGCGGCTGACCGCAGGCTCGGCTTTGCAAGTTCCTTCCCCCATGTTCCCTTCCCACCGATAAACACAGGAGACAAACCATGACCCACCTCACTCCCCGCCGCACCCTGCTGGCCGCAGCAGCTGCCAGTCTGATGGCCGCCACCCTGGGCGCGCATGCCTTTGAGAACAAGGAAGAGGGCGTGCTGACCCAGGAGATCGTGCTCGGCTCGTCACAGCCGTTGTCCGGCACGCTGGCCTACATGGGCAAGGCCGTGGACGAAGGCATGCGCACCTACTTCGACATGGTCAACGAGCAGGGCGGCGTCAATGGCCGCAAGATCAAGCTCATCACCTATGACGATGAACTCAAGCCCGCCAAGTCAGTGGCCAATGCCAAGCTCCTGGTCGAGCGCGACAAGGTGTTTGCCATGGTGGGCAACATCGGCCACGCCACCAACATCAGCGCCTACGAATACAGCTCCACCAAGAAGGTGCCCACCATTGGCGCGCTGAGCATCTCCGACCTGACCTCCAACCCACCACGCGACCTGCTGTACGTGCTGCCATCGCCCCAGTCCACCGAGACTGCGGCCTACATCGACCACGCGGTGGAGGTGCTCAAGGCCAAGAAAATCGCAATGCTCTACCAGAACGACGGCTGGGGCAAACCGGCCTACGACATTGCGGTGCAGCGCATGGAAAAGCACGGCATGAAGCTGGTGGAGGCGCAGACCTTTGAGCGCTTTGCGACCGACCTGACCTCGCAGGTCTTCAAACTCAAGCAGGCTGAGCCGGACGTGGTCATCGTCTACGCGCTGGGCCAGGAGGCGGTGCAGTTCTTCCGCGGTGCCGAAAAGCTGGGCTGGAAGCCCACGGTGTTTGGTGCAGGGGGGCTCAACGACCCCAAGTTCATCGAGCTGCTGGGCAAGACGCAGTCCAAGCTGTATGTGGCCTCTTACTACGACGCGGTGGATGGCAACAACCCAGCCATCCAGTCGTTCTTCCAGCGCTACACCAAGCTGTATCCCAAGTCGGCTCCCACCTCGATGGCGCTCATGGGCTATTCGTCGGCCGCTGTGACGGTCGAGGCCTTGAAGCGCACCGGCGCCGAACCGAGCCGCGCCAAGGTGGTGGCCGAGCTGGATGGCATGAAGGACTTTGACCAGAAGATCGGCCCCAAGATCACCTTCCAGCCCGTCAGTGCCGGTGGCTATGCGCGGCGCGGCCAGACGGGTGTGGCGCTGATGGAGCTCAAGGACCAGAAGTTCGTGTCCATGGGCAGCTACATCGACCCCGTGAAACGTTGAGGACACCCGCCATGACAACAAGCTTGCGACAACAGCTGCGTGCGCGCATCCAGTCGGGCCCTACCTTCTGGATGGCCGGTGCGCAGGACGCCCTCTCGGCCCTGCTGGTGGACCAGTCGGACTTTGACGGCATCTTCACCACGGGGTTTGGCATCTCGGCATCGCTGCTGGGCCAGCCAGACATGGAGGTCTACACACTCAGCGAAAACGTGGGGGTGGTGCACCACATCGTCAACGTGGTGAAAAAGCCTGTGTTTGCCGATGCCGACACCGGCTACGGCAATGTCATCAACGTGGCCCGCACCGTGCGCGAGTTCGAGAAGGCGGGCGTGGCCGCGATCTCGATCGAAGACCAGATCAGCCCCAAGCGCTGCCCGGCGGCGGCGGCGGTAACTCCTGTGGTGTCCATCCCCGATGCCGTGGCGCGCATCAAGGCGGCGGTGGATGCCCGCCAGGACCCGGACTTCCTCATCGTCGCACGCACCGATGTGGCCGACCCCGAGGAGGCCATCGAGCGCGCCGTGCGCTTTGCGGAGGCGGGGGCGGACCTGATCCAGCCTATCTCGCGCACTTTCAAGGGCTATGAAGACCTGGTGCGCTTGCGCAATGCCTCGGGCCGCCGCCTGTCGCTGCAGCTCATGCAGGGGCTGTGGATGTCGCGCCTGACGCGGTCGCAGATCGAAGAGGTGGCGGCTTTTGCGACTTATCCGGTGGTCACGCTGATGAGCACGGTGCACGCCTTGCAGAAGAACCTGGCCACGCTGTCGGCCCGCCGCACGGGCGATGTGGACGGCTTGCCCTGCGGACAGACCAGCATGGCCGACTTCAAGGAAGTGATCGGCTGGAAGGCGATGGAAGAGCGCCAGGCGCACTACGAAACGGCTTGATCGTCCCTGAAGGCTTTCACCACAAAAAACAAAGGCCAGTGCCCATGGGGCACTGGCCTTTGTCGCTTTTTCAGGGGCTTACTGGATCAATCGCGCGTGGCGCGGCGTTGTACGGCGGCGATGTAGGCGTTGCCATCAGGCGGTCGGCCGGAGCGCTGGCTTTCCCACAGCATCTCGCCCAGGCAGTCCATGGCGGCGTGGTGGGCATCGTGCAGCGAGTCGAGCCGCGCCGTCAGCAGCTCCACCGCCTGGCGGATGCCACGGGGCTGGTCGATGCTGCATTGCTCGCTGATCGACAGGTGCATCGACAGGTGCAGAAACGGATTGGTCTGGCCCGGTGTTTCGTCGTAGTTGCGGGCCACGGCAGCATCGGCGTCGGACAGGTCGGCGTGGTACTCGGGGTGCTCGGCGATCCACAGGCTGGCCAGCGTCTCGATGGCTTCCATGGGGGCGCCGCTCTGGGTCTTGGCGTGCACACCACACAGAAAGCGGCGCACATCGGCTTGGGAGGGGCTGAACATGGGGCGTGAGGGTAGCACGCAGGGCAAGGGCCTGGCGTCAGAGGGGAGGCGGGGGAGGTGATGCGGATTGCGCCCGGCCGCTACATCGCGCCGGGGCGGCGTCCTACGCAGGCTGTGCGCCGGCGCACCTACATTGGGCTGGCGCAAGGGTCGGGAGCCGGGTCCACTTTGCTGCAGTCCTCCAAACCCGGCATCGGGAGAAGTGTCATGAATGCAATGCGAATCGTTGGTGTGCTGTTGTTGGTGGTGGGCCTTGCCGGGTTTCTGACCGGGGGGTTTAGCTTTACCAAGGACACCACCCAGGCCAAGATCGGTCCGCTGGAGTTGACCGTGAAAGAAAAGGAATCCGTGAATATCCCCCAATGGTTGAGCCTGGGCGCGATGGTTCTCGGCGGCGTGGTGCTGGTGCTCGGCTTTCGCAAGAACTGATTTCATCCACCGTGGCGAGTGACGGGTGTTGCGGCTCCGGTTCTCGCCCTATCCACGTAAGACGGAAATCGGAGCTTTAGCACCGGCCGCTCGTTGCGGTGGGTGATCTCTGGTGCCGGTTGCCGACAGCCGTTATCTGTCACCCCCTCGGCGCCCCCATCATGCGCGAGATGGTCCGGGCCGCGCTCAGCAGTGCGGGCAGCAGGCTCTCCTGCATCACCGCCGCACTCGTGCGATTGGCCTGACCGCTGATGTTGAGCGCTGCCACCGTCTGCCCCGTACGGTTGGTCAGCGGCGCAGCAATCGATATCAATCCCTCTTCCAGTTCCTGGTTCACCAGGCACCAGCCCTGCTGCCGCGCTTGGCGGATGTGGGCCAGCAGTGCATCCACATCGGTGGTGGTGTGTTCGGTAAAACGCTGCATGGGGTGGCCTTGCAGCCGGGCCTGCAGTTCGTCGTCCGGCAACCCGGCCAGCAGCATGCGGCCCATGGACGTCCAGCACGCGGGCAGGCGCGAGCCCACGCCCAGCGTGGTGCGCATGATCTTGTGGGTGGGCACGCGCAGCACATAGACGATGTCCAGGCCGTCGAGCACGGCGGCCGATGACGACTCGCGCACCTCTTCCACCAAGTCTTCCATCACCGGCTCGGCCAGGTTCCAGATGGGCAGCGAGGACAGGTACGCAAACCCCAAATCCAGAATGCGCGGGCTCAGGCGAAACAGCTTGCCGTCCGTCTCCACATAACCCAGCGTCTGCAGCGTGAGCAGGATGCGGCGCGCACCGGCGCGCGTGAGGCCTGTCTGCGCGGCGACTTCACTCAAGGTTTGCTGCGGCGTGGCCGTGCTGAACGAGCGGATCACCTCCAGCCCGCGCGCGAACGACTGCACATAGCTGTCGCTCGGTTTGGGGTCTTTGGCTTCAGGGGTTTGGGAATTCATACGTATGCCAACTATAATTCTTTAAGCGAACATTTGTTCTATATACGAACAAATTTCAAAGAGACAACAGAGAAACCAAGAAAGCGTTGCAATGATCAACAAACTGGCGGACTCGGTGGCCCAGGCCCTTGCGGGGGTAAAGGATGGTGCCACGGTGTTGATAGGTGGGTTCGGCACGGCCGGCATTCCGGGCGAGCTGATCGATGGCCTCATCGCCCAGGGGGCGCGTGACCTCACGGTGGTCAACAACAACGCAGGCAATGCGGACCAGGGCCTGGCCGCGCTGCTCAAGGCCGGGCAGGTGCGCAAGATCATCTGCAGCTTTCCGCGCCAGGTGGACAGCCATGTGTTCGATGACCTGTACCGCAGCGGCAAGCTGGAGCTGGAACTGGTGCCCCAGGGCAATCTGGCCGAGCGCCTGCGTGCTGCGGGCGCGGGCATCGGCGCCTTTTTCTGTCCCACGGCCTATGGCACCGAATTGGCTGCAGGCAAGGAAACGCGCGAGATCAACGGCAAACACTACGTGCTCGAACACCCCATCCACGGCGATGTGGCCCTGGTCAAGGCCGAGAAGGGCGACCGCTGGGGCAACCTCACCTACCGCATGTCGGCGCGCAACTTTGGCCCCGTGATGGCCACGGCTGCCAAGACCACGATTGCCACCGTGCACGAGGTGGTGGAGCTGGGCGCGCTGGACCCGGAAGCCATCGTCACCCCGGGCATCTATGTGACGCATGTGGTGAAGATCGACCGCACAGCCACGCAGGCGGGCGGATTCAAGAAATTCGCGTGATATCGGCCCCAGGCGCAGAAAGAATAAGCATGAGCAGCTATCAAAAGCGTAGTAAAGACGAGCTGGCGAAACGCGTGGCGCAAGACATCCACGACGGCGCCTACGTCAACCTGGGCATCGGCCAGCCGACCCTGGTGGCCAACCACATCCCGGCAGGCCGCGAGGTCATCCTGCAAAGCGAAAACGGCATCCTGGGCATGGGCCCTGCGCCCGCTGCGGGGCTGGAGGACTATGACCTGATCAACGCGGGCAAGCAGCCCGTCACGCTGCTGCCCGGCGGTGCGTACTTCCACCACGCCGACAGCTTCGCGATGATGCGCGGCGGGCACCTCGACATCTGCGTGCTGGGCGCCTTCCAGGTCAGCGCCACGGGCGACCTGGCCAATTGGAGCACGGGCGAGCCCGGCGCCATCCCCGCCGTGGGCGGCGCGATGGACCTGGCCATCGGCGCCAAGCAGACCTGGGTGATGATGGATCTGCTGACCAAGCAGGGCGCGAGCAAGATCGTGACGCAGTGCACCTACCCGCTCACCGGTGTCGCGTGCGTGAAGCGCATCTACACCGATCTGTGCACACTGGCCTGCACGCCCACCGGGCTGCAGCTTATCGACACCGTGCCCGGCCTGACGGTGGCCGAGCTGGAGCAACTGGTGGGCCTGCCCATCCGACCCGCCGCCTGAACGAATCCACCCCCCAAGCAACGAGGAGACAAAACCATGAGCACACAACGCCAAGCCTTCATCTGCGACGCCATCCGCACCCCCTTTGGCCGCTACGGCGGCGCGCTCTCCAGCGTGCGCACCGACGACCTGGGTGCCATCCCCATCAAGGCGCTGATGGAGCGCAACCCCGGCGTGGACTGGGCGGCCGTGACCGACGTGCTCTACGGCTGCGCCAACCAGGCCGGTGAAGACAACCGCAACGTGGCCCACATGAGCAGCCTGCTGGCGGGCCTGCCCATCGAAGTGGCCGGCGCCACCATCAACCGCCTGTGCGGTTCGGGGCTCGATGCCGTGGGCACCGCAGCGCGCGCGATCAAGGCGGGCGAGGCAGGTCTGATGATCGCGGGCGGTGTGGAGAGCATGAGCCGCGCCCCCTTCGTCATGCCCAAGGCAGAGTCGGCCTTCAGCCGTAACAACGCGGTGTATGACACGACGATTGGCTGGCGCTTTGTCAACAAGCTGATGAAGGAAAAGTACGGTGTGGACTCCATGCCCGAAACCGCCGAGAACGTGGCGACGGACTTCAAGATTGAGCGCGAAGCCCAGGACCAGATGGCCCTGCGCAGCCAGCTCAACGCCGTGGCCGCCATCAAGGCCGGCCATCTGGCGCGCGAGATCGTGCCGGTGCACATCCCGCAAAAGAAGGGCGACGCGATCATCGTGAGCCAGGACGAGCACCCGCGTGAGACCAGCATCGAAGCGCTGGCCAAGCTCAAGGGCGTGGTGCGGCCCGATGGCACGGTGACGGCGGGCAACGCCAGCGGCGTGAACGACGGCGCCTGTGCGCTGCTGCTGGCCGATGAAGCCAATGCTGCCAAATATGGCCTCAAGCCCCGCGCCCGCGTGGTGGGCATGGCCGTAGCCGGTGTGGCGCCGCGCATCATGGGCTTTGGCCCCACGCCTGCCACCCTGAAGGTGCTGGCGCAGACGGGCCTGACCATCGACCACATGGACGTGATCGAACTGAACGAAGCCTTTGCCGCGCAAGGCCTGGCCGTGCTGCGCGCGCTGGGCCTCAAGGACGACGATGCCCGCGTGAACGCCTGGGGCGGCGCCATCGCGCTGGGCCACCCGCTAGGCGCCAGCGGCGCGCGCCTGGTCACCACTGCCGTCAACCGCCTGCACGAACACGCCGGGAAGTACGCGCTGTGCACCATGTGCATCGGCGTGGGTCAGGGCATTGCCGTGATCCTGGAGCGCGTGTGACCGTGATTGAACGCAACCCGACACCGGTCACCGTCATCACGGGTGCCAGCAACGGCATCGGCCGCGCGATTGCCGAAGCCGTGCTGTCCCAGGGCCACGCCGTGGTCAACCTGGACTACGTGCTGCCCACCTGGAGCCACCCGCAACTCACCTCGTACCAGGGCGACCTGACCGACGAAGCCTCGACCCGTGAGCGCGCTGCCGAGATTGCGGCCAAGCACAACGTCACGGCGCTGGTGAACAACGCGGGTGCCACGCGCCCCGGCACCATTGACACCGCGACCACCTCGCAGCTGGATGACGTGGTTGGCCTGCACCTGCGTGCGCCCATGCTGCTGGTGCAGGCTTTTCTGCCCACGCTGCGCGCCAGCGGGCAGGGCCGCATCGTCAACATGTCGTCGCGCGCCGCTTTGGGTAAGGGCGAGCGCATCGTCTACTCCGCTACCAAGGCTGGAATGATCGGCATGACACGCACGCTGGCCATGGAGCTGGGGCGTGACGGCATCACCGTCAACGCCATCGGCCCTGGGCCCATCGCCACCGAGCTGTTCCGCCAGAGCAACCCCGACGGTGCGCCGCAAACGCAGCGCATCCTGAGCAGCATTGCCGTGGGCCGCATGGGCACGCCCGATGACGTGGCGCGTGCAGCGCTGTTTTTCCTCTCGCCCGACAACGGTTTCGTGACCGGGCAGGTGTTGTACGTGTGCGGAGGCACCACGCTGGGAGTGGCGCCTGTCTAGCAACCTGAACTGATCTTCCTTGCCGCCCCGCAAGGGGCACCCCCCGTTCTCGTCCGGAGGCCTCGGCGCCCGGTTGAGGCCACGGCGCGGCCAGACGCGGGCCCACGCGGCGCTGGTGGCACCGACCCATTCATTCATCCACCTTCTTGAAGGAGACAAACCATGACCCGTTCCATCCACGCCACCCGCCGCTTCGCGCTGTCGGCCGCTGCAGTCACCGCCCTCGCTGGTATCGGCCTGCTGGGCAGCAGTGCTGCGCTCGCCCAGGCTTATCCGACCAAGCCCGTCACTATCGTCGTGCCCTTTGCAGCAGGTGGCACCACCGACATCCTGGCCCGCATCATTGGCCAGGCGCTGACCGCGGAGCTGGGCCAGTCGGTCATCGTGGACAACCGCGCGGGCGCGGGCGGCAACATCGGCGGGGCCATGGCGGCCAAGGCCCCGGCAGATGGCTACACACTCTTCATGGGCACCGTGGGCACCCACGCCATCAACGCCAGCCTGTACAAGAAGATGCCGTTCGACCCCATCAAGGACTTTGCACCACTGACGCGCGTGGCCAACGTGCCGAACCTGCTGGTGGCCAACCCGGCACAGCCCTACAAGACGGTGAAGGAGCTGATCGCCTACGCGAAGGCCAACCCCGGCAAGGTCAACTTTGGCTCCTCGGGCAACGGCAGCTCCATCCACCTGTCGGGCGAGCTGTTCAAGAGCCTGGCCAAGGTGGACATGGTGCATGTGCCCTACAAGGGCAGCGCACCCGCTGTGACCGACCTGCTGGGCAACCAGATCGGCATCATGTTCGACAACATGCCCTCGGCCATTCAACACGTGCGCAGTGGCAAGCTGGTGCCCATTGCCGTGACCACGGCCAAGCGCTCGCCCGAGTTGCCCAATGTGCCGACCATCGCCGAAGCCGGCGTGCCCGGCTATGAAGCCACCTCGTGGTTTGGCATGTTTGCGCCCGCCGGAACGCCTGCGCCGGTGCTGGCCAAGCTCAATACCGCACTGGTGAAGGTGCTGAACCAGGCCGAGGTGAAGAAGAAGATCAACGAGCAGGGTGCCGAGACGTACAGCGAAACGCCCGAGCAGTTTGCTGCCTTCATCCAGGCCGAGTCCGTCAAGTGGGGCAAGGTCGTGAAGGAGTCTGGGGCGAGCCTGGACTAAGCGCAGTCGAGATTTTTGCGGCTACCAGATTGATAGCTGCTACCGCTCATGCATCGGGCGGTAGCAGCTATTTTCGTTTCACATTCGGGTCGGCGGGATCACTGCACCCGGTACACACGCCCCGTCTGCGCGCCTTCCACGCTGCGCTGGTAGGCCAGCGCCGCGCGTGCGGCGGGCACCGGCTCGAACCCCGGGAAGAACGGCCCGTAGCTGCCCATCGACTCGGTCAGCACCGTGGGGCTGATGGCGTTGATGCGCAGGCCGCGCGGCAGCTCGATGGCGGCGGCAGCCACAAAACCTTCGATGGCCGCGTTCACGGCCGTGGCGCTGGCGCCGTTGCGGATGGGCTCAATCGACAGGATGCCCGCCGTCAGAGTGATGGAGCCGCCATCGTTCAAATACTTCTGGCCGACCAGCGCCAGCTGCACCTGGCCCAGCAATTTGTCCTGCAGGCCCAGGTTGAACTGCTCGGCCGTCATTTCCGCCAGCGGGCCAAAGTGCAGGTTGCCTGCGGTGCTCACGATGGCATCAACTTTGCCCACGGCCTCGAACAGTTGGGCAACCGCGCCTGGCTGCGAGAAGTCCGCACGGTGCGTGCCGCTGCTGCGGCCCACGGTGATCACGTCGTGGCGTGCGCCGAGGTTGGCCAGCACGGCCTGGCCGATGGTGCCGCTCGCGCCGATGAGAAGAATCTTGGACATGGTGTTTTCCTTGGGTGTCAAAAAGGGTTGATGAGGAACTGACAGCCCGATTCTTTTACTAATCAATCGGAATATAAAGTACATGCAAGTTATGCTTGTGCTAACCATTGATTAGGAATTGAGGGAGTTGTCATGGACAAGCTGCGCAATATGGAAGTCATGGTGGCCGTGGTGGAGGCCGGCAGCTTTGCCGCTGCCGCGCGCCAGCTGCAGATCTCCGCCGTGATGGTGGGCAAGCACATCCAGCAGCTGGAGAACCACCTGGGCGCGCGCCTGTTCCAGCGCAGCACGCGCCAGAACAGCCTGACCGAGGTGGGCGCCGCGTTCTACGACGACAGCAAACGTGTGCTGGAGCAGGTGCGCTGGGCCGAGTCCGCCGTGGAGCGCAGCCGCGCCGTGCCGCAGGGCCTGCTGCGGGTGAGCGCGCCCTTCACGCTGGGCAACCACGTGATCGCGCCGCTGGTGGCCGACTTTCTGCAGCGCCACGACCAGGTGCGTGTGGACCTGCAGCTCACCGACAGCGTGGTGGACCTGGCAGGCGAGGGCTTTGACGTGGCCGTGCGCATTGGCCAGGTGGTGAACGAGGGCCTGGTGGCGCGCCCGCTGCGCCCCTACCGCATGGTGATTGCTGCCGCACCCGCGTACCTGCAGCGCCACGGCACGCCCGAACGCGCGGCCGACCTGGCGCGCCACCAGTGCCTCAGCCACTCGGTGTGGCAGCGCCGGGTGGAATGGACATTGCGCGACGGCAACGAGGATTTCTTCTGGCCCGAGAACGCGCGCTTTGTGTGCAACCAGGGCGATGGCCTGCGCCAGGCGGCGTTGCGCGGCCTGGGCCTGATCATGCAACCCGAGGTGCTACTGGCCGACGACCTGGCCAGTGGCGTGCTGGTGCCGGTGATGCAGCACTGCCTGCCCGTGCCGCGCCCGATGCACCTGGTGTATGCGCCCGACCGGCGGCAACTGCCCAAGCTGGCGCGGTTTGTGGAGCATGTGGTGGGCGCGCTGGGCGCAGCCTGAGTGCTGCGGGTCAGGCTTGTGCGCCGGGGCGTGCAGCTGGAGACCTGGGGCCTTGGGCGTGATGCCCAGGGTCGCTCACTCCACGGCGTCGCGGGGCGCCACGGGCCCGATCTTGAACACGCCGCTCACCCGCGCGCAGGGCACGCCATCAGCTGTGACCAGCCCTTGCGCAAACACCAGCGAGCGTGTGATGCGCAGCGGCTCGGCCTCGCCCTCCACCCAGGCGCCCAGCGGGGCGGGGGCCAGGTAGTCGATCTGCAGGCTGATGGTGGGCAAGAAGCGGTCCGACACCTGGTCGCTTTTGCGGTGTACCGACAGCGGCACCAGCATGTCGCAGAACGTGGCCATCATGCCGCCGTGCAGGTTGCCCATGGGGTTGGTGTGGCGCGGCTCTACGCGAAAGCCGAACTTCACCACGTTGCCCTGGTGCAGCACATACAGCGGGCCGTTGTGCTGGATGTAAGGGCCCCCGGCCACCAGCGGCGCAAAACCTGCGGGGATGGGGGCGGTGGTGGCGTTCTCGGGGGCGTGCGTCATCAGCGGGCTTCCTTTTCAATGTCGTTGGCAAAACTGGCGTCCTGCAGGCTGCTGCGGGTGGCGTCACCCTGCAGCCAGCCGCCGTACACCGTGCGAAAGTCGGCCACGATCTGCGCGAGCGGCATGTCGTCAAACGCGCCGCGCTGGTGCACGTATTCCATGTGGCGTGCGCCCGACCGGTCGAACGGGTGGTAGATGGAATCGTTCTCGCCGTCGAACTCCAGCGGCAGCAGGCCAAAGCGCTCGCACAGCTCGATGTTGAAGGCGGGTGTGGCCTTGCGCCAGGCGCCATCCAGCCAGATGTCGGTATAGCCATGCCAGATGAAGAGGTCGGTCTTCATGGTCTCGCGCATGCGCTCGGTGCTCAGGTGGTTGCGCACATCGGCAAATCCCATGCGCGCCGGGATGCCCGCCGCACGGCATGCGGCCGTCAGCAGCGCGGCCTTGGGCACGCACCAGCCATAGCCGTTGGCCAGCACGGTGCTGGCCGTCATGCCCTGGGGCGACAGGTCGATGCGGTAGGGGTCGTAGCGGAAACCATCGCGCACGGCCAGGTACAGGGCCACCGCGCGTTCGCGGTCGGTGGCGCCACGCGCGTGTTGGGCAGCAAAGGCCTGGATCGAAGGTGCGTCGCTGTCGATAAGGGCCGTGGCACGCAGGTGTGCGGGCGTGGGTGCGGTGGTCATTGTTGTGTGTCTCCTGCAGTCGGACGGAGGCCAGTGTGCGGGCCTCGGGCACCCGATGCTGTCACAGGTGCGCCAGCCTTGCTGCGCCAGGGCTGGATGCCTTGGTCACACCCGCCATGCGGGCAGCTCCCAGTTGCGCCACACCGCCAGCCCGCGCAGCCCGGCGGTGAGCAGCACGCAGACCACCAGCGGCGCCCAGTCGGGAGCCTGCATCTGGCGCAGGGCCACGTCGGCCCAGCCGCCCGCAAACGCGCACAGCGCATAGGGGCGGTGGTCGCTGAAGGCCTGGGGCACCTCGTTGCACAGCACGTCGCGCAGCACACCGCCAAACACGCCGGTGGTCACGCCCATCATCACGCTGATGATGGGTGGCATGCCGACGGCGGTGGCAATGTCAACGCCCACAGCGGCAAACAGGCCCAGGCCGATGGCGTCGGGCAGCAGCATGGCGCGCTCGGTGGGCTCAAAGTGCCGTTGGCGCATGAACAGCATGGCGCCGATGCACAGCGCCAGAATGCCCCACACAAACTCGGTGTGGCGAATCCAGAAAAAGGGCCGCTGGTCCAGCAGCAAATCGCGCAGCGTGCCCCCGCCAAACGCGGCCACGAAGGCCACCACACACACGCCCACGGCATCCAGCCGCTTGCGCGCGGCGGCCATCACGCCCGACAGTGCGAAAGCCACGGTGGCGGCCACTTCCAGCACAAAGCGCAGGGTGTGCACCCAGGGGGCGTTGATGATCAGTGAATCCATGGCGACGATTGTGCCGTGGTCGCTGGCGATTCCATGGGGGGTTAATTGCTATCTATTTGATAGCTATTGAGGTATGAATCAGTAGCGCTTGAGCGCATTTTTAGCAAAAAATGTGCAGATGGGCGTTGTGTATGCCCGGTGGGCTCCGTCAGGTCCCGGTGCAGCACTCGTCTGCGTCCACTCAGCGCAGCAGGCCCTCGCCCAATGCGCAGGCCACCAGCGCCAGCACACATCCGCCCAGGCCCAGTCCCCCCAGCCGCAGTGCCCAGCGCTGGCTGGCCTGGGGCCACAGGTTCATGGCCAGCACCAGCAACCAGCCCAGCACCATCCATGCGGCCAGCACCAGGGCCACACCGGCGACCCAGCCAGCAGCCAGGCTGGCGGTGGTGGTCTGCAACAGCAAGGTGCCCAGCGCCACCGCCTTGGCGCGCCATCGCGCCGCCCCCGTGGGTGTGTCATCGCCCCACGCACGGGTGGGCACTGTGCGGGCCCAGCAGGCCAGTGCCACCAGCGAGGCCAAGGCGGCGGCAATGCCCAGCAGTTCGTTCATGCGGTCTCCGAGGGCTGTGGGTGGCGCGGGGTGTGACGGGTGCGGCTGCGATGGCCCAGGCCCCGGGCCCCCAGCCGGTGGTGCAGCGGCCGCACGCTGCTGCAGGCTGCTGCCGTGCAGAGCATGGCAGCCACCCAGCCTTGCTGCAGCCCGGCCTTGGCTGCCAGGCCGGCACAGGCCAGCCCTGCCAGCAGCCACAGCAGGGCGCTGGTGCGGGGCGCCCAGGTGCGCACCGTGGCCGCAGGCAACCCGACAAAAAACGACAGCAGCAGGCCCAGCATGCCGGCCGATCGAGCGGGCTCAACCGCCACGATGTGCGCCAGACGGAATGACTCCACCGCCAGCGCCGCGCAAAGCCAGAAGGGCAGGTGCGCCAGCGGTGCCAACGGCCAGGGGCGGCCCGTGTGGGACACCACATGCCGTGGTGCCGCCGGGATGACAGCAATGGACGGGCGGCTCCCCCGGCGCCGATGAACCTGCTGCACCCGCTGCGGGCCCATGAACGCCGCCACGCCCGCACAGGCCAGACCCGTGGCCGCAAGGCCCAGGGCCATGGCCGGTGCCAGGGCGCTACCGAGTGCCAGGCCGGTGAGCGCCGCCACAGCCAACAGCGCCCCGGTGCTGCCCAGCGCCACCCGCCACAGCGCCAGCGTGCGCAGCGCCCACGCGGCCAGGGCCGACATCAGCAGCCACACGGCAATGAGCACCCACACCGTCCACACGGGCCGCTGCGCCAGCGGGGCCAAGCCCGCAGGTCCCCACAGGTGTACGAACACCGCCACGAGGAGCGCGGCGGGCACGGTGGCATGCAGGGCCAGAAAGAAACGTTGCATGGTGGGTGTGGTGTGGAAGGGGGGGCTGGTGCCCGTCAGCCCGCCGCGATGGCGTTGCCTGCGGACGCCGGATGTGCCGCGTCGGCCTCGCGCCTGCGCTGCTGGCGCGCATCCAGCCAGATCAGCGTGCCCGAGATCGACAAAAACGCCGGGGTCATGCCCAGAAAAAAATACAGCCACTTGAGCGCCAGCCCGCCAAAGTCGCCAAAGTGCAGTGGCTCCATCAGGCTGTTGACCAGCGACCAGAAGCCCGCCGTGCGTGGGTCGTGCACCTTCTTGGGAACGCCCGTGACGGCATGGATGTCCACCCGCGCGGTGCTGGCCAGGTGGCCGCTCAGGTTGCCGGTGAAACCTGCCTCGGCGGTGCCCGTGCCCCAGCGGCGCAGCGACACATAGCGCGCCTCCAGCCCCGGCACGGCCTGCTGTGCGGTGGCATACATCGCATCCAGCGACTGCATGGGCGCAGGCTCGCTGCCCTCGGCCTTGCGCACGGGCTGAGAGGGCGCCATTGCGGCAGGGGTGGTGATGAACTTGTAGCCCTGCTCGAACAGCGGCGCCAGGCCCATCCACGCGCCGGTGGTGGCGATCAGGATGTGAAAGCCCAGCCCCCAGATGCCGGCGGACTTGTGCAGGTCCGACATCACCACGCGAAAGCTGCGGCCCCAGCGCTGGGTGAACAGCTCGGCCAGGATCTTGCGGTGGATGACGATGCCGGTGGCAATCAGCACCAGCATCGCCGCGCCGAGGAACCCCACGATCCAGCGCGGCCCGAAGAACAAAAACACATGCAGCATGCGCAGGTACTGGCCGAGCTGGCTGTCCACCGGGCCCACCACCGTGCCGGTGTCGGAGCGCAAGGCCACCTTGGTGCGGGCGTTGGCAGGCGCGCCGCGCTCGCGCACGAACGCGAAGTAGCTGGGGTTGACGGCATCGGGCAGCGCGATGGTCTCCACCGTCGCGCTTGGGTAGCGGGTCTGCAGCTGCGTGAGCACCGCGTCGAGCGAGGCCGGCTTTTCGGAGCGTGGCAGCTTGGCCAGTGAAGGGTTGGCCCAGAGGTCGATCTCGTTCTTGAACACCACCACCGCGCCCGAAAAGCACACGATGAACAGCAGCAACCCCGTGACGATGCCCGCCCAGGAGTGCAGGGTGAAGAGGCGGTTGAGCGTGCGCTGGCTGGTCATGGCGTGTGGGCGGCGGGGTAGGGGCGCTGCGTCAGAAGAAGTACGTCACACCCAGGCTGAAGCTGCGGGGCAATGCAGGCGAGACCACGTTGGCGTTGATCGCGCCGTCGTAGTACGCCTTGTTGAACACGTTCTTCACGCCCGCCGTCACGCGGTAGTTCTCGCCCATGTAGCTGACGGACGCATCGGCCACAAAGTACGGCGGCAGCGTGAAAGGGTACGAGCCGATCTGCTCGCTCACATAACGTCCGCCCAGGCCCAGCGTCACCCGCTGGTACTGCGGCAGTTTGTAGGTGGCCCAGGCCGTGAGCGTGTGGCGCGGCGTGAGGTTGAGCGGCAGGCCCACAATCGCCGCGTTGTTGTCGCGCGTGACCTTGCTTTGTGTGTAGGTGTAGGCGCTGGTGATCTTCCAGCCGTTCTTCAGGTCGGCGCCCAGCTCCAGCTCCAGCCCGCGCGCGCGCTGCTCGCCGGTCTGCACGCTGAAGCCCGTGTTCACCGGGTCGGCGGTGGTCACGTTCTGGCGCACCAGGTCGAACACGGCGAGCGCGCCGGTGATCTGGCCACCGGGGGCCTCGTACTTCACGCCCGCCTCCCACTGCTTGCCGGTTTCGGGCACGAAGTTCGATCCACCAAATGTCAGGCCCGACTGGGGCAGGAAGGACTCGCCATAGCTGCCATACGCGGCCCAGCCCGGCTTGAACTCGTACACCAGGCCGGCCGACAACGTGGTGGCGTTGTCCTTCTGGCGCGTCTGCGTGTTGGCCACGCGGTTGTTGGTGTCGTTGGTGGACCAGTCGCGGCGCAGGCCCACCAGGGCCGTCCAGCCCTGGCCGAACTTGATCTGGTCCTGCGCGTACAGGCCTGCCACGGTGAGCTTGGAAGGCGCATCGCTGGTCAGCGCCTCGGGGCAGGTGGCCTGCATGCCGTACACGGGCGCGAACAGGTCCAGCGCTCCGATGCGGCAGGTGCGGCTGGCCAGCAGGCTGGTGCCGCTGCGCACATCCAGGCCCGTCACCAGCTGGTGCTTTACGCCCAGCGCCTCGAAACGTGACAGCAGCGAGGTGTCGGTGGCCAGCAGGTCGTAGTCCATGTACTGGCGCGAGGCCTGGCGGTTCTGCAGCCGCTGGTTGGCCTGCAATGCCTGGTTGGAGACGAAGTTGCCCGTGCCCTTCTCGGTCTCGTAGCGCACGTTCTGGCGGAAGGTCATGGCATCCGACAGGCGATGCTCCAACGCATAGCCCACGGTGGTGCTTTCCACGTCATACACACCGAAGCTCGGATCGCCCGTGAACATCGTGCGTGACAACGTGCCATTGCGGTTGGGCAGCACCGTGCCGTACGGCGTGATGCCCTGCTGGCGCATCCACTCGCTCTGGCTGTAGGTGGCAAACAGCACCAGGTCGGTCTGCGCGCCCAGGTCGATGGACAGCGAGGGCGCAAACCACCGGTCCTTGCGGTAGACGAACTGCGTGGGGTCGTCGGCGTTGGACACCTGCGCATTGATGCGCAGCGCCGTCTTGCCCGATTCGGACAGCGGCCGGTTGATGTCGGCCTGCAGCGTGCGCTGGCCGAAGCTGCCCACTTCCACACCCACCTCGTTGATCGCCTCCTTCTTGGGCCGCTTGCTCACCGCGTTGACGATGCCGCCCGGCTGCACCTGGCCATAGAGCACCGAGGCCGAGCCCTTGAGCACCTCGAAGCGCTCGTAGCCATAAGGCTGCAGCTTGGCCCACATGCCCGGGCTTTGCACCAGGCCATCGACCAGGATGGACTCGGTGGAGCGAAAGCCCCGGATATTCAGATCGTCAAACCCCCGGCGCCCAAAGTTGACCGGGCTGACCCCCGCCACGGTCTGCAGCGCTTGCTGCACATTGGTGATCTGCCGCGATTCCATCTGCTCGCGCGTGACCACGCTGACCGACTGCGGCGTCTCCAGCCGCCGCATGGGCGCCTTGCTGGCGGTTTGGGCCTCCACGGGTGCAAAGCCCATGTCTTTTTCGGTGCTGGCGTTGATGCGGACTTCTTGGAGCTGGGGGGCGGTAACGCTGTGGGCAGAGGCCGCGGCCTCTGCTGCCGGTGCGTCAGCCTGCTGGGCCATTGCGGCCTGGGCCAGGCAGAGGGCAAGGGGTGTCAGGGCGAACAGACGGGCTTGGCAGACCGAAGGAATGGCATGCGCCAAAGTGCGGGTAGCGCTGGACGCCAGGGCTGCGCGAGAGGGCTGGAAAGGCATGGAGGTCCCGTTGGAGAGTGGGCAAAACGCGGAGTGCACTGGCTCGCGTGATGTCCCGGGACGCTGGCTGGCTGAAGGTGATGGATTGTAATGCGAATGATTATCTTTTGCGACAATGGTGCTGCATTCCTTTGCTCCGGCTTTGGTCGCCTGCGACCGGGCGCCAGCCTTTCTTGGGAATGGCGAATTGGGGCAAACTCCCGGGCTGCTGATCGTTGAGAGGACGTCTGGTGAGACGCTTTGCTGCAGTCTTGGGACTGACACTTGTCCTGGGCCCCGTGCTGTGGGTCACGGCCATGATGCTGTTCCACGACGGCCCTCCACCTGCGTGCAACTTCTACACCGTTCCAGTGACCTTCACCTCCGTGGTGCCCCGGCAGCACCCTCGAGGAGGCAACCGTGTGGGCGTACCAGACGTGCAGTTTTCGTATGTCTTGGAAGGACGGCGGTACACGGGCACGAAGCTCTTTTGTGAATCGCCTGCCAACGCGTCCTACGAGCATGGCCGCATGCGCGAGTTTGTGAAGCAAGCGCCGGGCAGCTCCGACATCGTTGCCTGGGTGCCGAGCGGTGATGCCGGGGCGGGCTGTATTTCATTGAGCCCTGTGTTCGGATACAGCCGGGTCCATGAGGCCGCCCCCCTGTGCCGGCGGTAGCGGGCTGCGTTGAGGGCAAGCACTGAGGCCACAAGGGGTCGCAGCCCTGCGTCGATAGCGTTGGCTGCTTTCCTGGGGGCTGTTGGATGCTATTGAATGAATAGCAATGTGGGCAATAAAGATAAGCGCTAAGGTTTGTTTTTGTCGGAGGTGCTGGTGTTCAAGGGGGCGTCCCCGCCAGGGCCATCCTCCGTTGCGCCGTAGCCCGGGTATGCACCAGCGGCCGCACCCAGCGCCGCACTCTCCTGACGCTCCCGCGCCATCTGCTCCGCAAACTGGTTGCGGCCTTCGCGCGCCACGGCGATGAACTTGGCGCGGTCCTTGTGGTGCGGGTACATGCGGTCGGCCAGGGCGATGTTGTGGGTGCGAAAACGCTGGGTGATGGCGGTGGCTTGCGCGGGTGGCAGGCCCATCAGCTCCAGCACGGTGTGGGCGCTTTGCAGGCTGGACTCGAACAGCTCGCGCTGCACCAGCGTCACGCCCAGGTCGCGCAGCTTGTTCCAGTGCGTCACATCGCGCGCGCGGGCCACGACCTGCAGGTGCGGGAAGTGTTCGCGCGCCAGCTTGGCGATCTGCAGGGACTGCTCGGCATCGTCCACGGCCACCACCAGGATGCGCGCGTGTTCGGCCCCGGCGATGCGCAGCAGGTCGAGCCGCGTGGCGTCGCCATAGAACACGCGGTAGCCGAAGGTGCGCGCCACCTCCAGCATGTCCACGCTGTGGTCCAGCACGGTGGTGGGGATGCCCTGGGCCAGCAACACGCGCGAGACGATCTGCCCGTAGCGGCCGAAGCCCGCGATGATGATGGGCGCCTCTTGGGGCTCGGAGATTTCCTCGGCCTGGGGCGTGGCGGTCTTGAGCTGGGCATAGCGGCGCAGCAGCACCCGGTCCAGCAGCACCAGCAACAGCGGGCTGATCAGCATCGACAGCGCCACGGCCCCAATCAGCAGCGAGGCAGTCTCGGCCGGGAACACGTTGGCGCCGGCCGCGGCCTGGAACACCACAAACGCAAACTCGCCACCCTGGGCCAGCAGCAGGGTGAAGACAGGGCGCTCCTGGTAGGGAATCTCGACCACCTTGGCCAGGGCGTAGATGACCACGGCCTTGGCGGCCAGAAAGCCGACCAGGATGGCGGCCATGAGCCCGGGCGAGCGCAGGATCACGCCGAAGTCGATGCTCATGCCCACGGCGATGAAGAACAGCCCGAGCAGCAGGCCCTTGAAGGGCTCGATGTCGGCCTCTAGCTCGCGGCGGTATTCGCTGTCGGCCAGCAGCACGCCGGCGAGGAAGGCGCCCAGCGCCATCGACAGGCCCACCAGCACCATCAGGTACGCAATGCCCACCACCAGCAGTAGCGCGGCGGCAGTGAAGATCTCGGGGGTGTTGCTCTTGGCGATCCAGCGCAGCACGGGGCGCAGCAGCAGGCGCCCGCCGAGGATGATGGCGGCGATCACGCCGACGATCTTCAGCACCTCCAGCACCATCTCGCCCGGGGTGTGGCCTGCGCCTTCACCGGCGGCCGCGCCCAGCACGGGCAGCAAGGCCAGGATGGGGATGGCAGCCACGTCCTGGAACAGCAGGATCGAGAAGCCGGCCTGGCCGCTTTGTGTGCGCATCAGGTTGCGCTCGGCCAGCGATTGCAGCGCAATGGCGGTAGACGACAGCGCCAGGCCCAGCGCGCCCACCAGGCTCACGCGCCAGGGCAGGCCGGCCAGCGCACCCAGCGCGAACAGCACCGCCGCGCAGCCCAGCACCTGGGCGGTGCCAGTGCCAAAAATGGGGCGACGCAGCGCCCACAGGCGGCTGGGTTGCAGCTCCAGCCCAACCAGGAACAGCATGAGCACCACGCCGAACTCGGCAAAGTGCAGGATGTCCTGCACGTTGCTCACCAGCCCCAGGCCCCAGGGCCCGATGGCGATGCCCGCTGCCAGGTAGCCAATGATGGCGCCGAGGCCCAGCGCCTTGGCAATGGGCACGGCCAGCACGGCGGCGGTGAGGTACAGGAAACCGTAGGTGAGCCAGGTGGGGGCGTGTTCCATGGATGGGCGTGCGCTTGGGGGTCGTCGTGGGGAGGCAGAACACCGCGCCCCCGGGGAGCGGGGCGGGTGTGACAGATTCTGGCACCGCTGCAAGGCGTTGGGTTGGGTGCCGTGGGTTGGATCTATGGTGCTATTTATTTGATAGCTG
Organism: Acidovorax sp. 22279; assembly: GCF_052045435.1. Taxonomy (NCBI): domain Bacteria; kingdom Pseudomonadati; phylum Pseudomonadota; class Betaproteobacteria; order Burkholderiales; family Comamonadaceae; genus Acidovorax; species Acidovorax sp. 22279. The sequence continues at coordinate 114,374 of NZ_JBQEOV010000007.1, read as the reverse complement.
TTAAGGCATGATTATCTAGCGCCTGAGCCTGTTTTTATGCCGATCATGGTGCATGGAGCCCCGCGTTGCTAAGATGCGGGCCCTTCTTCGCACACAGGCACGGTGACCCATGGATTTGCAGACTTGGCTGGCTTTTTTTGCGGCGTCTTGCCTGATTGCGGTGTCGCCGGGCTCGGGGGCTGTGTTGTCGATGAGCCATGGTCTGTCGTTCGGTGTGCGCAAGACGGGCGCCACCATCCTGGGCCTGCAGCTGGGGCTGTTGCTGATTTTGCTGATTGCCGGTGCGGGCGTGGGCTCGCTGCTGCTGGCGTCCGAGGTGGCGTTCAGCATCGTCAAGGTGCTGGGCGCGTGTTATCTGATCTATGTGGGCTTCTGCCAGTGGCGTGCTGGTGATAAATCGCCGGTACAAGGTGATGAGACCGAGTCGGCGGGCACCTGGCAAAAACGCTGCCTGACCGGCTTTCTGACCAACGCCACCAACCCCAAGGGCATCATCTTCATGGTGGCCGTGCTGCCCCAGTTCATGACCGACACGCGCCCGCTGTGGACACAGCTGCTGGTGATGGCCGCCACCACGGTGACGGTGGACGTGGTGGTCATGCACGGCTACGCTGCGGGGGCGAGCGCGCTGCGCCGCCTGATGCGCAGTGCGCGGGCCGTGCGGGCGCAGAACCGCGTGTTTGGCGGTTTGCTGATGGCGGTGGGGGCGGGGCTGTTCTTCGTCAAGCGCGGCGGTCAGCACGCCTGAGGCGGCTGTGGCACCGCTGGGGGTGTCAGAGGGTGCTTCTGATCTGATAGCTGCTAGCGCATATGAATATTGCGCTTGAGGCTGATTTGGCTTGTATTTTCATGGACCTGCAGATTCCAAGGAGCTTGTCATGCCAGTAGTTGTTGTCGCCAACCCGAAGGGCGGAGTGGGCAAGTCCACGCTGTCCACCAACATCGCGGGCTACTTTGCCAGCCAGGGGCATCCCGTGATTCTGGGCGACACCGACCGGCAGGAGTCCGCCCGACTGTGGCTGGGCCTGCGCCCGCCCGCTGCGCGCCCCATCGGCAGCTGGGACACCAGCTCGGACGTCATCAGCCGCCCGCCCAAGGGCACCACCCACGCGGTACTCGACACGCCCGCCGGCCTGCACGGCTGGCGCCTGAACGATGTGCTCAAGCTGGCTGACAAGGTCATCGTGCCGCTGCAGCCCAGCGTGTTCGACATCTTTGCCACGCGGGCCTTTCTGGACCAGCTGGCCGAGCACCGCCACGCCGCCGGGGTGCCCGTGGGCATCGTCGGCATGCGGGTGGATGCGCGCACCAAGGCGGCCGAGCAACTGCATCATTTTGTGGACAGCCTGGGGTTTCCGGTGCTGGGCTATCTGCGTGACACGCAGAACTACATCCACCTGGCAGCACACGGCCTCACGCTGTTTGACGTGGCCCCTGGCCGCGTGGCACGCGACCTGGAGCAGTGGCAAGGGATCTGCACGTGGCTCAATTCTTGAAGGACAGCGTGAAGCACGACGTACATCCAATCCCTCGGGAAAACACCTGTCACCCGGCAGACAAGGCGCGCCGGAGCGCAGGGCTACATTGCAACGATGAAAATCTTCCGCTCTTATTCCGAAGTCAGCGCCTGCGTGGGCCAGGAGGTCGCCGTGACCGACTGGATCACCATCACGCAGGAACAGGTCAACCTGTTTGCCCAGGCCACGGGCGACCACCAGTGGATCCATGTCGACCCCGAGCGTGCCAAGGCCGGGCCGTTTGGCGCGCCCATTGCGCATGGGTTTCTCACGCTGTCGCTGATTCCGCAGTTCTTCGAGACGGGCCTGACCATCGAGGGTGCGCGCATGGGCGTCAACTACGGGCTGAACAAGGTCCGCTTTACGGCGCCGGTGCCGGTGGGCAGCCGCTTGCGGGCGCGCCTCACGCTGCAGGCTGCCGAGCCCGTGGCGCCCGATGGCATGCAGATGACCTGGCTGGTGACCGTGGAGCGCGAGGGCAGCGACAAGCCGGTGTGCGTGGCCGAATCGCTCGCACGCAACTTCGGCGCCCCGGCCTGAGCCGGTTCGCCACCGGGCAGGAGGTCTGAACCATGGACCGCCTGCAAGCCATGAAAATTTTCGAGCGCGTGGTGGAAGAGGGCGGCTTTGCCGCCGCCGCCCGCGCCATGGACATGTCGCCCCCCGTGGTCACCCGCATGGTGGCCGAGCTGGAGCAGCACCTGGGCACGCGCCTGCTGCAACGCACCACCCGCAAGCTGGCGCTGACCGACGCGGGAGAGTCGTACCTGCAGCGGGTGCGCGCCATCCTGCACGAGATCGATGATGCCGAGGCCGCTGCCGCTGCCAGCACGCGCGATCTGCGCGGCACCATCCGCATCGTGGCGGCACCAGTGCTCGCCACCAACTTTCTGGCACCCATGGTGGCGGTGTGGCATGCCTACTACCCCAAGCTCATGCTGGACATCAGCATGGACGCCTATGCCTCCAGCCGTGTGGATGAGTTCGATGTGACCATCATGGTGGCGGGCGAGGACTTTGACGCCAACATCGTCGCGCGCCCCCTGGTGCAGGGGGAGGCGATTGTGGTGGCGTCCCCCGACTACCTGGAGCGCCGGGGCATTCCGCGTGAGCCGCAAGACCTGGTGCACCACGACTATCTGCGCGACTCGAGCGCGCCTGTGCGCCTGCAGTCAGGGCCCGGCCGCAAGCTGCGCCTGCAGTCGCTGCGGGCAGACGTGCCGGATGAAGAAGTGGACGCACCGGCGGTGTTGCAGTCCGTCAGCACCGAGCTGCTGATGCGTGCCGCTGTGGACGGGGCGGGCGTGGCTGTCACGTCGCGCCTGCTGGCCGAGGAGCACCTGGCCCGCGGCGAACTGGTGCACATCCTGCCCGGCTGGATCTTTTCGCGCTACACGATTTATGCGGCGCTGCCCTCGGGCCGCATGCTGCCCGCGCGCACGCGGGTGTTTCTGGACTTCCTGACCGAACACGTGCCCCGCGCCATGGCGGAAAAGTCCGGCCGGCTCAGTTGAGCTGTGCGAACCCGCTGATGATCGTGCCCTCGGGCTCGACCATGACCTGCCCGTCGGGCATGGCAAAGCTGTTCTGGCGCCAGGCCTCGAACACGGTCACCGCCACCGCGTTGGACAAATTGAGGCTGCGCTGACCCGGCACCATGGGCAGGCGCAGGCGCTGCGCCGGGGGGAAGCTTTCGCGCAACTCGGGGGGGAGTCCCCGCGTTTCAGCGCCAAACACCATCCAGTCGCCGGGCAGGAAGCACGTGGAGTGCACGGGTTGTGAGCCGTGCGTGGTCATCGCAAACATGCGGGTCGGGTCCGGCTGGGTGTCTCGCAGAAAAGCTGTCCAGCCCGCATGGACCTGCACGCTGGCGTATTCGTGGTAATCCAGCCCTGCCCGCCGCATCTGGCGGTCTTCCATCGAGAACCCCAGGGGCTCGATCAAGTGCAGCGAACACCCGGTGTTGGCCGCCAGGCGAATCACGTTACCGGTGTTGGGCGGGATCTCGGGTTCGACGAGGACGATATGGAACATGACCGCCATTGTCATCGTTGGACCTGTGAGTTGAGCAACCGCTCGTAATCAAAAGTATCCCTTTGGTAGGTGTGCACTACCTCCTCGGTTCCTGTTCGCTACCTGTCTGGTGCTTTTCAGTCCAGCTCCGTGCGCGCCAGCACAGCGGCTGTGACGTGCGCGACACCCGCCTCGCGCAGTGCCAACGTAGCAGCATGCAGGGTGGCGCCCGTGGTCATCACGTCGTCGATCAGTACCACCCGCTGGCCGCGCAGGCTGGCTGCTTGGGCGGGTTCAATGGCGAAGGCGCCACGCAGGTTGCGCAGCCGCTGCGCCCGGGGTAGGCCGCTTTGTGCCTCGGTGGCGTGCAGGCGCAACAGCGTGTGGCAGTCTGCCTTGGCACCAGCCAGCTGCCTCGCCAGCAGGGCCGCCTGGTTGAAGCCCCGCTCGCGCAGGCGCTCGCTGGACAGGGGCACCGCCAGTACCCGGTCGGCCGCATCCAGTGCCGGCTCCATCCAGGGCGTGCTGCGCATGAGGGTGGCTAAGGCCCTGGCCCACCCTGGATCGCCGCGAAACTTGAACTGCGCCAGGGCGTCGGCCCAGGGGTAGGCGTAGTCCACCGCGGCAATGCAGGCGTCGAAGCTGGGCGGGTTCTGCAGGCAGGCGCCGCAAACGTCAACCCCTGTGGGCACCCGAAGTGCACATCGCCGGCAACGCGTGGCGGGCTGGGCGAACCGCATCACGCAGGCGTTGCAGACACGCTGCGATGGCCATGCGTGGCACACGGCGCACTGGCTGGGCACTTTGTCCACCCAGGCGTGGAGGCGGCGTGAAATCCCTGGCAAACCCAAAAAGAGCATGAATCAATATACTCGCGCGTCCTTCTGCACCGCCCATGTCCTCCGAGCGTCCCCCCACCATTGATCCTGTTGCCGCCGCCCGCTGGCATGCCGCAGCCCCGGCTGCGTCCCCCTGGCTGCACGAAGAAGTGGCACGCCGCATGGAGGACCGACTGCAGTGGATTCGCCAGGCCCCAGAGTCCTGGTGCCACTGGGACCCAGTGCGTGGCGGTCTGCAGGCGCATGCCCTGGTGAGTGCTCGCTACCCGCAGGCGCGCTGCCAGGTGTACGAGACCAGCGCGCATTGCGAACCCGTTGCGCGGCAGGCATTGGCCAAGCCCTGGTGGAACCCCGCCCGCTGGGGTGCTGGGGCCCTGCAAATGGGGCCGCCTGCCGATGCCAGTGTGAAGATGTTGTGGTCTAACATGGCGCTGCACATGGCGGCCGACCCGCAAGACCTGATTGGCCGCTGGCACCGCGCCCTGGCGGTGGACGGTTATCTGATGTTCTCGTGTCTCGGACCGGACACGCTGCGCGAACTGCATGGCGCGTACGCCGCCTTGGGCTGGCCGCCTGCGGGCCATGCCTTTACCGACATGCACGACTGGGGCGACATGCTGGTGCACGCAGGTTTTGCAGAGCCGGTGATGGACATGGAGCGCATCGCGCTCACATTTGCCACTCCCGAGCGGCTGGTTCAGGAGCTGCGCGAGCTGGGTGTCAATTTGCACCCTGATCGCTTTCCCTCATTGCGCGGACGGCGCTGGCGCGACAAGCTCTACGAAGTGCTGTCTGAGCGTCTGGCCGATTCGGGCCAGGATGGTCAGTTGGCACTGACTTTTGAAATCATCTATGGCCATGCCTTCAAGCCTGCACCCCGGGTGCGCGTCAGTTCCAGCAGTGCGGTGTCGCTGCAGGACATGCGCGCCATGTTGCGCAAGGGCGGCACTGAGAACTAACCTGTAACGGCGTGTCAATGACTTGGAACAAGGCACGCTACAATTCTTGGCTATTGAGATTTCGGGCATCTTCCCGCGCAATTTGGCAGGCTGTGCCTGTTGTGCCCAAGGCGCAACGTGTGCTGCAGCCGGCAGTCTTGTGAGCACTCACGGTGACGGGCTTGGTTTTTCGTTTTGCCACGGTGTCGGGTCAGCGCATTGACTGGCGTCTGGTTCGCAATTGTTCGGTCACGCCGGCGCAATTGGGCTGGATGTACCTGTCGCTGTGTGTGGTGTCCCTGGGGATCGCGACATTCTTCTGGATGCTCGGCGCCCACCTGGTGATGCCCTTCGCCTGGCTCGAAATCGTGGCAGTAGGGATTGCATTCGCCATGTACGGTCGCCATGCGGCGGATGGCGAGAGGATTTCATTGCAGGGCTCGCGCCTTGTGGTGGAGCTGGAGACAGCAGGCAGGCTGGAGCGCGCGGAGTTTGACCGGAGCCGGGTTCGCGTAGAGCCCAAGACGGGAGACCATTCGCTGATCACGCTGTCTGCGCAGGGCCGTTCGGTGGAGGTGGGGCGCTATGTGCGCCCAGAGCTCCGACCGGCCTTGGCATCGGAGATCCGCATGGCCTTGCGCGCTGCCTGACCCCACGCAGGCGCGCGAAAGGGATTGGTTAAATTGAGGCTTAGAAGTAAGTGAGAACTATGAAGAGCATTTCCAACAAGCTGGCTTCTCTGCTGCTGATTGCCGGTGCATGGGTGGGCTCCGCAGCCCATGCCGTTCAGGACCTGCCTGGCGGCCCTGCAGTCAACCAGCTGAACCTGGCGCCGCCCGTCACCAAGATCGCAGAAGAGCAGCACTTTCTGCACTGGATGATGCTGATCATCTGCACGGTGATCTTTGTTGCAGTGTTCTCCGTGATGTTCTACTCGATCTGGAAGCATCGCCGCTCCAAAGGCGCGAAGGCTGCCAACTTCCACGAGTCGGTGACGGTTGAAGTGGTGTGGACCATTGTTCCGTTCATCATCGTGATCCTGATGGCCTTGCCCGCCACCAAAGTGCTGGTGGCCCAGAAGGACACCACCAACGCCGACCTCACGATCAAGACCACGGGCTACCAGTGGAAGTGGGGCTATGACTACATCACGGGCGAAGGCGAAGGCCTGGCGTTCATCTCCACGCTGGACAGCAGCCACCGCGTGATGTCCGACAGCGGCAACGTCAAGGACGCTCCCGCCAACTACCTGCTCAAGGTGGACAACCCCATGGTGGTGCCGGTCAACAAGAAGATCCGCATCATCACTACGGCCAACGACGTGATCCACGCCTTCATGGTGCCTGCCTTCGGCATCAAGCAGGACGCGATCCCCGGTTTCGTGCGTGACACCTGGTTCCGCGCCGAGAAGATCGGCGACTACTACGGCCAGTGCGCCGAGCTGTGCGGCAAGGAACACGCCTACATGCCCATCCACGTGAAGGTGGTGTCCGCCGAGGACTACACCGCCTGGGTGGCCGAACAAAAGAAGAAGGCCGCAGCCAAGCTGGACGACCCCACGAAGGTGTGGGCGCTGGACGACATTCTCAAGCGCGGCGAGAAAGTGTATGCGGCCAACTGCGCCGCCTGCCACCAGGCCAACGGCAAGGGCGCTGGCCCCATCAAGCCCCTCGACGGCGCCGCCGTGGTCCTGGATGCCGATCATGCAAAGCAGATCCAGGTGCTGCTCAAGGGGCAGAACAACGGCGCCATGCCTGCATGGGCACAGCTGAGCGACACCGACATCGCCGCCGTGGTCACCTATACCAAGAACAACTGGTCCAACAAGACCGGCCAGCTGGTGCAGCCAGCTGAAGTTGTGGCCCAGCGTGGCAAGTAATCATCGCCCCATCGTATTGAGGAATTCACCATGAGCGCAGTACTCGACAACCACGGGCACGCTGGCGACCACGCACACGACGGCCACGACCACCATGGCCCCACCGGCTGGCGCCGCTGGGTGTTTGCCACCAACCACAAAGACATCGGTACGCTGTACCTGCTGTTCTCCTTCACCATGCTGATGGTCGGCGGCATCCTGGCCCTGCTGATCCGCGCCGAGCTGTTCCAGCCCGGCCTGCAACTGGTGAACCCCGAGTTGTTCAACCAGCTCACCACCATGCACGGCCTCATCATGGTGTTCGGCGCGATCATGCCGGCCTTCGTGGGCTTTGCGAACTGGATGATCCCGCTGCAGATCGGCGCCTCCGATATGGCCTTTGCGCGCATGAACAACTTCAGCTTCTGGCTGATGATTCCTGCCGCGCTGATGCTGGTCAGCTCGTTCTTCATGCCCGGTGGCGCTCCCGCTGCGGGCTGGACACTGTACGCACCGCTGACGCTGCAGATGGGCCCTTCCATGGACGCTGGCATCTTCGCGATGCACATCCTGGGTGCCTCGTCCATCATGGGCTCGATCAACATCATCGTGACCATCCTGAACATGCGTGCCCCCGGCATGACGCTGATGAAGATGCCCATGTTCGCCTGGACCTGGCTCATCACCGCCTACCTGCTGATCGCTGTGATGCCTGTGCTGGCCGGTGCCATCACCATGACGCTGACGGACCGTCACTTCGGCACCAGCTTCTTCAACCCCGCCGGTGGCGGTGACCCGGTGATGTACCAGCACATCTTCTGGTTCTTCGGGCACCCCGAGGTGTACATCATGATCTTGCCGGCCTTCGGCATCATCAGTCAGATCGTGCCCGCGTTCAGCCGCAAGAAGCTGTTTGGCTATGCCTCCATGGTGTACGCCACCTCGTCCATCGCGATCCTGTCGTTCATCGTGTGGGCCCACCACATGTTCACGACCGGCATGCCCGTGACCGGCCAGCTGTTCTTCATGTACGCCACGATGCTGATCTCCGTGCCCACGGCCGTGAAGATCTTCAACTGGATCGCCACGATGTGGCGCGGCTCCATGACGTTTGAAACCCCCATGCTGTTTGCTGTGGGCTTCATCTTCGTGTTCACCATGGGCGGTTTCACCGGCCTGATCCTGGCCATGGCGCCCATCGACATCCAGCTGCAGGATACCTACTACGTGGTGGCCCACTTCCACTACGTGCTGGTGGCAGGTTCGTTGTTCTCCATGTTTGCTGGCGTGTACTACTGGTTGCCCAAGTGGACCGGCGTGATGTATTCCGAAACCCGCGGCCAGATCCATTTCTGGGGTTCGCTGATCACCTTCAACATCACCTTCTTCCCGATGCACTTCCTGGGCCTGGCTGGCATGCCCCGTCGTTATGCCGACTACCCCATGCAGTTTGCTGACTTCAACGCGATTGCCTCGGTGGGTGCGTTTGGCTTCGGTCTGATGCAGGTGTACTTCTTCCTAGCGGTCGTTGTGCCTGCCATGCGTGGCAACGGCGCCAAGGCCCCCGCCAAGCCATGGGACGGTGCCGAGGGCCTGGAGTGGGAAGTTCCTTCCCCCGCGCCTTTCCACACGTTTGAGAATCCTCCCAAACTGGACGCCACTGCAACCCGCGTGATTGGCTGAACACCATGTCCATGACCCCCGAGCAAAAAAAGAGCAACCTGCGGCTGGCGCTGATTCTGGCGTCCGTGGCGGTGGTGTTCTTTGTCGGGTTCATGGTCAAGGTGGTGTTGCTGTCCCGCTGAAGCCACTGGCCCACCCCATGAGCCTGCACCGCGAAAACGCCAAGATGGTCGGCAAGCTGGTCGTGATTGCGGCTGGCATGTTCGCCTTCGGCTACGTGCTGATCCCGATCTACAAGCACATCTGTGAGATGACGGGCATCAACATCCTGTCGCTGTCCGAGCGGCAGGTGCCTGGCAACGGTGTGGCTGGCAAGGATGTACGCGTACCCGCCAACACCCAGGTGGACAAGTCGCGCACCATCACCGTGGAGTTCGACGCGAACTCGCGCGGTCCCTGGGACTTCAAGCCAGCGCAGCGTTCTGTGCAGGTGCACCCTGGTGAACTGACGACGGTGATGTACGAGTTCCAGAACGTGCAGAACCGTCGCATGGCCGCTCAGGCCATTCCCAGTTACGCGCCCCGGCAGGCCGCTGCGCATTTCAACAAGCTGGAATGTTTTTGCTTCAACCAGTACACCCTGGAGCCGGGTGAAAAGAAAACCTGGCCCGTGGCGTTCGTGATTGATCCGAAATTGTCCAAAGACGTCACCACGATCACGCTGTCGTACACCTTCTTCGAGGTGGGCGGCAAGACACCGGCAGCTCCCGAATCGACGGCGGCGGTGGTGCTGCCCGCGCCCAGCTCTGTAGGCATGCAAGGAGCCGGGTCATGAGTGCGCCCCTGGAGCCATCGGCAGACGTCAAGCCCTCGCAACGCAAGGGCTCGTTGCTGCGCACAGTGCGTGCAGTGGCATGGTCGCTGATTGGCTTGCGCAAAGGCAGCGAGTACCAGCAAGATGTCGAAAAGCTCAATCCGATTCACATCATCGTGGTGGGATTGATCGCGGTTTTCTTGCTCGTCATTGGTCTGATCGGGCTAGTGAACTGGATTGTGTGAGTGTGTGTTGGCTGGTTCGTGCGAACAAATACTGAAAACAAAGATTTTGAGAATCAGGAGCTGAAATGAGTGCATCAACCCACGGCGGAACCCCGTACTACTATGTGCCCGCCGAGTCCCGCCACCCGGTGATGGCTGCGGCCGGTCTGTTCTTTGTGATCCTCGGCGCAGGCCAGTGGATCAATGGCCACGACTGGGGTAAATATTCTCTGGCCGTGGGGCTGGTGTGGTGGCTGTTCACGCTGTACCAGTGGTTCGGCGACGCGGTGCGTGAGAGCGAAGGTGGCCTGTATGGTCACAAGATCGATCTGTCGTACCGCTGGAGCATGAGCTGGTTCATCTTCTCCGAGGTGATGTTCTTCGGCGCGTTCTTCACAGCCCTGTGGTGGGCACGCTCGCACTCGGTGCCTGCATTGGGCAGCCTGGATAATGCGCTGCTCTGGCCCGATTTCAAGGCCGTCTGGCCCAGCCTCGCCGCTGGCGCCACCGCTTCGCCGGCCGGCATCATCGAGCCCTTCCAGACGGTGGGCCCCTTCTGGCTGCCCACGATCAACACAGCGCTGCTGCTGACCTCCGGCGTGACGCTGACCATTGCCCACCACGCCCTGCGTGAAAACCAGCGTGGCAAGACCATCGGCTTCATGTGGGCCACGGTGCTGCTGGGTTTCGTGTTCCTGCTGGTGCAAGGATACGAGTACTACCACCTGTACACCGACCTGAACCTCAAGCTCAGCTCGGGTGTGTTCGGCTCCACGTTCTTCATGCTTACCGGGTTCCACGGCTTCCACGTGTTCCTGGGCATGCTGATGCTGCTGGTGATTACGCTGCGCCTGCAAAAGGGCCACTTCACGGCCGACAAGCACTTTGGCTTTGAAGGGGCTGCCTGGTACTGGCACTTTGTGGACGTGGTGTGGCTGGGCCTGTACGTGCTGGTCTACTGGATGTAAGTCAGACCCGGACGCCATCAAAAAAAGCGCCTCGCGGCGCTTTTTTTGTTCCACCCTCTGCGTGCTGGCCAGTGGTGGACTGTGATGGGCCCAAGCCTCCCAGGCTGCGGACCAAGCCCTCAGGTCAACGGGTGGCGGGCAGGCCGGTGGGCTGGATATATCCCAGCTGCCAGGCCACCAGAATGCACAAAAACAGAACGATGGACAGCCCGACACGCACCGCCAGCGCTTTGGCCATGTGGTTGCCCTTGCTCTTGTCGTCGCGCCCATTGCGCATCATGAAGAACAGGGCCGATGCCAGGCTGGCCAAAATGGCGAGGAACGCCAGCACTACGAGGTATTTCATGGAGCGCATTATCCTGTGACCCCCCTTCGCCGTCCTGTGGACCTGCGTTTTTGGCTCATTACCCTGGCTGCCGTGGTGGGCATGCTGGTCACCGCCTCTTTGGGGCGCTGGCAATTGTCGCGAGCCGCCCAGAAAGAATCGCTGCAGGCGATGCTGGATGCGCGCGCCACCTTGCCGGCCATTGATGGACGCACGCTGACAGACCTGACTAACCAGACACCCGAGGCGCAACAGGCCCTCGTACACCGTGCTGTGGTGCTGCAGGGGCGCTGGTGGCCTGAGCACACGGTATATCTGGACAATCGGCAGATGCAGGGGCGCCCTGGGTTTTTTGTGCTCACGCCACTGCAGCTTTCTGGCGGGGGTGCTGGGGTGGTGCTGGTGCAGCGCGGATGGGTGGGGCGCAATTTTCAGGACCGCACCCAGCTGCCTTCCGTGACCACGCCGGCTGATACCGAGGTGCGCGTTCAAGGCCGCGTGGCCCTGGCGCCCTCGCGGCTGTATGAGTTCCAAGGGGGCAATAGCGCACAGGGGTCTTCCCGCATCCGGCAAAATCTCGACTTGGCAGCGTTCCGTACCGAAACCGGTCTGGCGCTCGCCCCCCTTACGGTGTTGCAGACAGGCCCGGCAGGCGACGCGGGTGATGGCCTGCAACGCGACTGGCCTGTGGTCGGCGCAGGCGTCGAAAAACACTACGGTTACGCATTTCAATGGTTCGGGCTCTGCGGCCTGATAGCACTCCTTTATGTCTGGTTCCAAATCGTCCGACGGTTCATTCGCCCGCGCAGCCAGCCTGCCGCCTGATTCACAGGCGGGTGCCCGCGCGGAGCACCCGCTGGGGCTGACCGTGCACACCTTGCCTGAGGCGGGGGACGCGGTCGCCACCGTGCAGCGTGCGCGCCATGGGCGCTGGAAGATGCTGGGCGTGCTGCTGATCTGCGCGGCGCCGGTGGTTGCCTCGTACTTCACTTACTACGTGATCCGCCCGGAGGGGCGGCGCAATTACGGCGAGTTGATCAATCCCCAGCGCACGGTGCCTGAGCTCACAGCCTCCACGCTCGATGGGGGACCTGCCCGGCTGGAGTCCCTCAAAGGCCAATGGTTGCTGGTGAGCGTGGCGGGGGGCGACTGTGATCCGGCCTGCCAGAAGCACCTGTACCTGCAGCGCCAGCTGCGCGAGAGCCTGGGCAAGGAAAAGGACCGTGTGGACTGGGTCTGGCTGATCAACGACAACGCTTTGCCTCCGGTCGCCCTCACGCCCGCCCTGCAACAGGCCACCGTGTTGCGGGTGGACCCGGGCGCGCTCAAGGCCTGGCTGGAGCCTGCCCCGGGCCAGCAGCTGGCGGACCACCTCTACGTGGTGGACCCGATGGGCAACTGGATGATGCGTTTTCCGGCCGCCATGGACACCGGTGGCGCCGCCAAGGCCAAGCGTGACCTGGAGCGTCTGCTGCGCGCTTCTTCTTCGTGGGACGAGCCGGGGCGGCCGGTCAAGCCATGACCGATACCCAACCGCTGTACGACCTGGCTCCAGCGCTCGAGCTGATGCTGCTCGGCCTGGTGATCGCCCTGGGGCCGCTGGTCTGGGTGTGGGCGCGTAACCGCCGCAGCTCTCCCATGCGGCGCCTGCAGGCGCTCACGGTGCTCACGCTGTTTCTCACGTTTGATCTGGTGCTGTTTGGCGCTTTCACGCGCCTGACCGACTCGGGCCTCGGTTGTCCCGACTGGCCCGGCTGCTATGGCAGTGCCAGCCCGGTGGGCGCCCGCGCTGAGATTTCAGCCGCCCAGCAGGCCATGCCCACCGGCCCGGTGACCCACGGCAAGGCCTGGATCGAGATGATCCACCGGTATCTCGCCACGGGGGTGGGGGTGCTGATCATTGTCATCACTGTCTCCTCGTGGGTGCAGCTGCGGCGCGCCCAGCGCGATGGCGGGCAGGCGCCTCCGCTCAGTCCCTGGTGGCCTACAGTGACCTTGTTGTGGGTGTGCCTGCAGGGTGCGTTTGGCGCGCTCACGGTGACCATGAAGCTCTTTCCCGCCATCGTCACCCTGCACCTGATCGGTGGCCTGGTGCTGCTGGCCCTGTTGTGTGTGCAGGCGGTACGACACACCCACAGTGCCCAGGGGCGCTCACCGGTGGCCCTGTCCCCCGCGCTGCGCTGGGGGCTGGCGGTGACCGCGCTGCTGCTGGCCCTGCAGGTGGTGCTGGGGGGCTGGGTCAGCACCAACTACGCGGTGCTGGCATGCACTACCTTCCCCACCTGCCAGGGCAGCTGGTGGCCCGCCATGGACTTTGCGCAAGGCTTCCAGATCTGGCGCAAGCTGGGCCTGTTGCAAGACGGCAGTCACATCAGCTTTGCAGCGCTCACCGCCATTCACTACGTGCACCGCCTGATGGCCTATGTGGTGCTGCTGGCGCTGGGCCTGGTGGCCTGGCGCTTTCACCGCAGTGGCGTGTTGCCCACGCAGGCGCGGTGGATCGGCGGGCTGGCCTTGCTGCAACTGGTGACGGGTTTGTCCAACGTGGTGCTGGACTGGCCCCTGGTGGCGGCGGTGCTGCATACCGGCGGTGCCGCAGCTTTGGTGGTGGTATTGACCTGGGCCCTGGTGTCCAGCCGCGCAGCGCCCGCGCCCCGAGAGTTTTCCGCGCCCACGGGCGCATCGAGAGTATCTGCATGAGTGTTGCCCCCTCCGCCGTTGCTGCGCCGCCCTCGCGGTTCCAGCAGTTTTATGCGCTGACCAAGCCCCGCGTGGTACAGCTCATCGTCTTTTGTGCACTGATCGGCATGGTGCTGGCCGTGCCCGGCCTGCCCAACGCTGCACAACTGGGCCACATGGCGCTGGCCTGCCTGGGCGTGTGGCTGGTGGCGGGTGCTGCAGCCGCGTTCAATTGCATCGTCGAGCAAGGCATTGACGCCAAGATGAAGCGTACCGCCTGGCGGCCCACGGCCAAGGGCGAGCTGTCCAACGCGCAGACCCTGCTGTTCTCGGCTGTACTCTGTGCCGCAGGCTCCGTGCTGCTGTACGTCTGGATCAACCCGCTGACCATGTGGCTCACCTTTGCCACCTTTGTGGGTTACGCGGTGGTCTACACCGTGATCCTCAAGCCCTTGACGCCCCAGAACATCGTCATTGGCGGCGCCTCGGGGGCCATGCCGCCGGTGCTGGGTTGGGCGGCCATGACCAACGATGTGGGGCCCGAGGCACTTATCCTCTTCCTCATCATCTTTTTGTGGACGCCACCGCATTTCTGGGCGTTGGCCCTGTACCGGGTGGAGGACTACCGCAAGTCTGGCCTGCCCATGCTGCCGGTCACGCACGGCAACGAGTTCACGCGGTTGCAAGTTTTCTTGTACACGCTGATCCTGCTGGCCGGGTGCATGATGCCCTTCATCTACGGCATGAGTTCCTGGATCTATCTGATTGCCGCCGTGCTCCTCAGTCTGGGTTTCTGCGGGTACGCGTTCGCGCTGTGGCGCAATTATTCGGACGCTCTGGCCCGCAAGACCTTCCGCTTCTCCCTTATCCACCTGAGCGTGCTGTTTGCTGCACTGCTGGTGGACCACTATGTGCTGTGATGATCTCCATGCAGAAACGAAACGCTCTTCAATTGATAGCGGCTGGTGCAATATCCATATGCGCTACAGGCCTCCTGGGTGCATGTTCCGAGAAAAAGGCCGAATTCCGGGGCGTGGACGTCACCGGCGCTGAGTACGCCCGCGACATTCCGCTGACCGACCACAATGGCCAGCCACGCCACATCAAGGACTTTGCCGGCAAGGTGGTGGTGGTGTTCTTCGGCTACACCCAGTGCCCCGACGTGTGTCCCACGTCGATGCAGGAGCTGGCCGAGGTCAAGCAGATGCTGGGCAAGGACGCAGGCCGTCTGCAGGGCATTTTTGTGACGGTGGACCCGGAGCGCGACACGCCCGAAGTGCTCAAGGCCTACATGGCCAATTTCGACCCGAGCTTCTTGGCGCTGCATGGCACACCCGAGCAGCTGGCCGCCGTCGCCAAGGACTTCAAGATCTATTACAAGAAAGTCGATGGCAAGACGCCCACCAGCTACACCATGGACCACTCTGCAGGTAGCTACGTGTACGACCCCGCAGGGCGCCTGCGGGTCTACAACCGCTATGGCAGCGGCGCACAGGCCCTGGCGGCCGATGTGAAGGTGTTGTTGGCCGAGGCCGGGGGCTGAGCCCCCCCAGCCCCTGAGTGACCCGGGGCCTGTGCCAGGTCGCCGTTATGCGAGGCACTGTGCAGCCCCGCATGAGTTGATGCTCTTGGGCCTTATTCGGCCTTGATGCCCCGCATCGCAATCACGCCGCCCAGCAGATTGGTGTCGGCCTTGATGCGGTTGGCCAGGCCTTCGGGCGACGAACCCACGGTCTGCCACCCTTGCTGAAATAGCTTGCTGCGCACGTCTTCGCTGCGGGCGATCTCGCTGATCAGCGCGGCCAGCTTGGCCTGGATGGGCTTGGGCATGGTGGAAGGCGCTGCGAAGGCGTTCCAGATCTCCAGGTTAAAGTTGCTGATGCCTGCCTCGGCCAGGCTCGGCACCTCGGGTGCCAGCGGGCTGCGCCCGGAGGAGGTCACGCCGATTGCGCGCAGCTTGCCCGCACGCACCTGGGCTTGCGCCAGCGCCGGGGGCAGCAGCGCCATCTGCAGCTGGCCGCCCAGCATCGCGTTGGCCACCTGCGGATAGCCAGGGTAGGGCACATGCACGGGGTTGATGTTGCTGCGCGCCTTGAGCAGCTCGGTGCCGATGTGGCCCACCGTGCCCACGCCCGGCGTGCCGTAGCTCCACTTGTCACCACCATTGCGTGCTGCCACGAAGAAGTCGCGGGCACTGCTGTTGGCGGCCACGCCGGGCTGGTTGACGGGTGCAGTCAGAATCAGCGGTGAGGTGCCGATCAGGCTCAGCGGTGCCAGGTCCTTGATCGGGTCATACGGAACCGCCGGGTTCAGCAGCTTGGCAATCGTCATGTTGCCGTTGATCATCAGCCCGATGGTGTGATCGTCACGGGCCTTGGCCACTGCGTCGGCGCCAATGTTGCCGCCTGCGCCCACCTTGTTGTCCACAATCACGGGCTGGCCCAGGGCCTTGGACAGAGGTTCCGAGAACGTGCGTGCCGTCAGGTCTGGCGACGATCCCGCTGGAAAGCCCACGATGATCTTCAGCGGCTTGGTGGGCCAGGCCAGCGGCGCGGGCGCAGTGGCAGCAGCCTTGCCGGCGCTTTGCGCCAGGGCCCAGGGGGATGCGGCGGCCAGCGCGATCAACAGCGAAGCACGGCGGGAAACACGGCCAGGAAAGGCGGGACGTGAGGGCATGGGGTGCAATCTCCTTGAAGAATATTCGGGGGCCTAAACGACGCGGGGCCCCAGAACTGGGGCCCCGCGAGGCAACTTCTGCAGCCGGGGATATTAACCCCGCTGCCCGGACCGGTCAGGCGTATTCGGCCAGGGCCTTTTTCATCTTCTTCATGGCAGCCACTTCGATCTGGCGAATGCGCTCGGCGCTCACGCCGTACACCGCCGCCAGGTCGTGCAGCGTCATGCCGCCGCTGCCGTCGTCATTGACTTTGAGCCAGCGCTCTTCCACGATGCGGCGGCTGCGGTCGTCCAGGCTGGCCAGTGCGTTGGCAATGCCGTCGGTAGCCAGGGCGTCGCGTTGGCGCGACTCGATCATGGCCGTGGGTTCGTGCGATGCATCGGCCAGGTAGGCAATGGGGCCAAACGCCTGCTCGCCATCGTCGGCGGGGGCCGGGTCCAGCAATACGTCGCCACCCGCCATGCGGGTTTCCATTTCGATGACTTCTTCGCGCTTCACATTGAGCTGCGCGGCCACGGCGTCGATCTCATGGTCCGACAGGGTGTCGCGGTGCGTGGCGGCATCGGCGGCTGAGGCATCGGCCTTGAAGCCCTGCTTCATGGAGCGCAGGTTGAAGAACAGCTTGCGCTGCGCTTTGGTGGTCGCCACCTTGACCATGCGCCAGTTCTTCAGGATGTATTCGTGGATCTCGGCCTTGATCCAGTGCATGGCGTAGCTCACCAGGCGTACGCCCTGGTCGGGGTCGAAGCGCTTGACGGCCTTCATCAGGCCCACATTGCCTTCCTGGATCAGGTCGCCATGGGGCAGTCCGTAGCCCAGGTACTGGCGTGCAATCGAAACCACGAGGCGCAGGTGCGACATCACCAGCCGGCCGGCGGCGTCCAGATCGTTGTTGTCCTTGAGCTGGCGTGCGTAGGTCTGCTCTTCTTCGTGCGTGAGCAGCGGCAGGCGGTTGACGGCCGAAATGTAGGCGTCCAGATTGCCCAAGGGGGGCACCAGCGCCCAGGGATTGGCGGGCGCCAGAGACATCGTCGCGGTTCCAGATTGAATGTTCATTCCGGGAATCCTTTCCTCTAAGCCATGATATTAGCACTCTCTCTGATTGAGTGCTAAGCCCGGAGTTCCCGTCGGGTTGCTCATTGATACCGTTGGACTTTTTTTAAGTTAAATTGCCATCAAGCGCCAGTGTTTCATGCCTGTGAAGCTATAAAAATTATAGTAACGGGCTGGCGCTGCAATACCGTCAGACGGTCAGATCCACCTGCTGCACTGTGCCCACGCTGCCGTTTTCTCGCAGGTAGACGCTGGTGGAGCGCACGGTGCCCAGGCTGGCGTTGTCGGCGGTGCGCAGGGCAAAAGGGGTGGCGATGGCGTTGGTGGAGAGTGCGCCCACGCCCACGCCCACGTCGGCCAAGGTGCGCAGGCTGCCGGCGCCCTCGGCGCCATCCGCCGACGGGGTCCATACCTGCAGCTGCTGAAAGACCGGGTCCGCCTCGTCAATCCAGCCGTTGCCGTCGCTGTCATAGGCGGCCAGTTCGGCAAAGCCGTTGCCGGTGCCGGGGCCGAACAGCTCCCGGCCGTTGTCGATGCGGCTGTTGTGGTTCAGGTCCAGGGCCAGGTAGCCTCGGTTGCCTGAGAGCAGGGGCACGTTGTCGGTCTGGCCGTCGCTGTCCAGGTCGAACGCAAAGCGCAGGTCCTGCAACTGCGCGGCCGAGCCGTCGAAGTTGATGACCAGCGGGTCTACCGCCACAGCGTCGCCCAGGCGCAGGCTGAACGATGATTCCTGGCGGTAGCTGCGCTGCATATCCAGCTGCAGGCTGAAGCGGATTTCCTGCCCGTCGGCGGTGCGCACGGTGCCCTGGGCGGCGAACTGGGTGCTTTCGGTTTCTACGACCACTTCGCGCTGCTCCACCAGCAGGCCCCACCCGGCACGGGGACGGCCTGCATCGGCGGTCGGCGTCGTGTCGAGGCGGCTGGTGGGTGTGGCGGGTGGGGAGGGTGCGGGTTCCGTCTGGCCGGTGTACACCCGCACCTGCACGCCCGTCATGCGGGCAATCAGGTCGCGGATCATGGCCAGCTGGGGTGTCAGGCCGTCGCTGGGGCTGCTGCCGGGCGCGGCATCTGCAGCATTGGTGGGGTCGATGGCCTCCTGGGCGGCGCTGGCCACGCGTGCAGCGCTGGAAATTTGTACGGCCGGGCTTGCTCGGGTAAGGCCAGGGGCGCTGGTGGGGCGGCGCTCGCCGACCCAGGCTTCAAAGCGGCTGCTTTGGGTGTGCACGCGGCTGGCAACGTGCTGGGCCTGCATCTGCAGGGCGGACGATTCAATCTTCATGGGACACCTCCAGGGCTTCCACACAGAGATATCGACGCCACGGAAAGAGAACTTGAATGTTGCCTTGCCCTTTTTCTTGTTTCCTTTCACCGGGTACCCGATGGCTGGCGTGGTGGCAGTCTCCGCCCCCCAGCTACACCTCTTGCCGCACCCGGCTTTCAAAGTCTTCGAGCGTCAGCGGGCGGCCAAACAGGTAGCCCTGGAAAGCCTGGCAGCCATGGGCCAAAAGAAATTGGTAGTGGGCGGTGGTCTCCACCCCCTCGGCGATCACGGACAGGCCCAGGCTGCCTGCCAGCGCGATGATGGAGCGGGCGATGGCCGCGTCGCTGGCGTCCAGCAGCACGTCGCGCACAAAGCCCTGGTCGATCTTGATCTGGTCCAGTGGCAGGCGCTTGAGGTAGCTGAGCGACGAGTAGCCCGTGCCAAAGTCGTCCAGCGAAAACCCCAGGCCATGGGCCTTGAGGGCGCGCATGGTGGCGATCACGCTGTCCACGTTGTCCAGCAGCAGGCTTTCGGTCAGCTCCAGTTTGATCTGCGCGGGGTTGGCGCCGGTCTGCTGCACCAGCGCCAGCACCTGGGCCACAAAGTCGTCTTGCAGGAACTGGCGCGCGCTCACGTTGATGGCAAGGCTCAGCTGCGCAAACTGCGGGTCTTGTTGCCAGCGGGCCTGCTGGCGCAGTGCGGTTTCCATGACCCAGTGGCCCAGTGGCAGGATGAGGCCCGATTCTTCCGCCAGCGGGATGAACTCCGACGGCGGCACCATGCCCTGGACCGGATGCTGCCAGCGCACCAGGGCCTCTGCGCCGGTCACGCGCCCCTGGCTGTCCACCTGCGGCTGGTACAGCAGCAGGAATTGCGCGCGCCGCAGGCCGTTGTGCAGCTCGGTTTCCAGCAGGGCGCGGCGGTTCACGGCCTGCTGCATGTCGGGGTCAAAAAAGCGCAGTGTGTTGCGCCCGGCGTCCTTGGCGCGGTACATGGCCATGTCGGCCTGCTTGAGCACCTCGTCCACCGAGTCGCGCTGGTGATTGAGCAGGGTCACGCCGATGCTGGCGGTGAAGTGGTGTTCGTGCCCCGCCAGCTCGTACGGCTGGCGCAACTGCGCCAGGATCAGCTCGCCCAGCGTGCGCGCCTGGGCGGCGGCCTCGGGGGCGTCGCTGCTCAGGTTCTGCAGCACCACCACAAACTCGTCTCCCCCCAGGCGGGCCACGGTGTCCTGCTCGCGCACGCAGCTGCGCAGGCGCTGGGCCACGTCCTTGAGCAGCAGGTCGCCCACCTCATGGCCCCGGGTGTCGTTCAGGGTCTTGAAGTTGTCCAGGTCCACAAACAGCACCGCCGTGGTCAGGCCCGAGCGCGCACCGTTGACCAGCACCTGCTGCAGCCGGTCCACCAGCAGGCGGCGGTTGGGCAGTTGCGTGAGTGCGTCGTAGAACGCCAGGTAGCGTGCCTCGTCCTCGGCGGCCTTGCGGCCCGAGATGTCGATGTCGATGCAGAACATCTCGGGCGGGTGCCCCGGCACCTGGATGTAGGCATGGCTGGAGAACACATGCACCGGCGTGCCGTCCTTGCGCTGCAGTTGCAGCTCGCCCGCCGGGATCACCTCGCCGGTGGCGAACATGTGCTGCATGTGTGCCCGCACGCCGTCGCGCATGGGCGGCGGGATGATGAGGTCGAGCAGGTTGCCGCCCAGGGCTTCTTCGGCCGTGTAGCCGTACAGCTGCTCGGACGCCTGGTTCCAGTAGCTGGTGGTGCCGTCCTGCAGGTAGCCTTGCACCGAGATGGACGGAATATTGCGCAGCAGCGAGCGAAAGCGCAGTTCGGACTCGCGCAGCGCACTTTCAGCCTGCTTGCGCTTCGTGATGTCGCGGGCGAGGAACACCACAGCCGCCTGGCCACCCACCTGCACGCCCAGGGGCTGGGTGCGCCCTTCAAACTGGCGCAGCCCTGACAGGGTCTGCAGCTCGTATTCCACGCTGTGGGTCTGGCCGGACTGCAGCGTGTCCCGGATGAGCCCCATGAACCGTTCTGCCTGCTCGGCGGGCAGCACATCGTGCAGCCGTTTACCTACCAGCTCGGGGGCGCTGGCGACCAGGGTGGCGTCGTTGGGGGACAGCACCTCCACATACCGGCCCTGGGCATCCAGCACCAGCAGCACATCGGGGATGGCCTGCGTGATGGCATGCAGGCGGGCTGCCGTGCCAGTGAGCGCACGCTCGGTGGCCATGCGTTGCTCCACATCGTGCAGCAGCAGGCCCAGCGCCACCGTGGCGGGGGTGAAGGTCAGCAGATAGGGCAGGGCCAGCGTCTGGTTGATGCGCTGCACGGCCTCGGCGGGCAGCAGCTGAAACAGCGCGATCACCGCCGTGTGCAGCAGCAGCCCGAACAGTGCGAGGGGGACGGGCTCCACCCCCAGGCGCCCCCGGGCGCGGCCCTCGCGGTACACCAGCCCCATGGCCGTGCACAGCACGATCACCATCAGCCCCACCTCGGCACCCGCGCCCCCCAGCCACAGGCGCCCGGTGGCCGCCATCAGCGCCGCAATGCCCGCTACCAGTGGGCCGCCAAACAGGCCGGCCATGCTCAGCACCACCGAGCGTGCGTCAAAGATCACGCCGGGCATCAGCACCACCGGGGTGAGCATGCCCACCACGCAGATCCCGCCGAAGATCAGCCCCGAAAAGGCCTGGCCCACCCACGGGTGCTGGCGCCAGACGCGGATGTTGAACCCATGCAGAAAGCACAGCGCCAGCAGCAGCGCAACGCCTTTGACCAGCTCAATGAACATGGGCCTCCGTGCTTTCCGAGGGGAAAGCCCATGATGGAGGAAACGTTGCGATCCGTAAACGTGTAAATGGCCCCGGATGGGGCCATTGCTCGCAAGGTTGAGGGGAGATCGCGAGGCTCAGCTCAGCAAAGCCTGGGCAAATTCGCGGGCGTTGAAGGTTTCCAGGTCTTCGAGCTTTTCGCCCACACCGATGAAATACACCGGGATGGGGCGTTCCTGCGCGATGGCGGCCAGCACACCGCCCTTGGCCGTGCCGTCCAGTTTGGTGACGATCAGGCCTGTGAGCTGCAGCGCATCGTCAAACGCGCGCACCTGGGCCAGCGCGTTCTGGCCGGTGTTGCCGTCGATCACCAGCAGCACCTCGTGCGGGGCCGTGGCGTCGGCCTTGGTGACCACGCGGCGGATCTTTTTCAGCTCTTCCATCAGGTGCAGCTGCGTGGGCAGGCGGCCGGCGGTGTCCACCAGCACCACGTCCTTGCCGCGCGCCTTGCCGGCGGTCACGGCATCAAAGCTCACGGCGGCGGGGTCGCCACCTTCCTGGCTCACGATCTCGACCGTGTTGCGGTCGGCCCACACGCCCAGCTGCTCGCGGGCAGCGGCGCGGAAGGTGTCGGCGGCGGCCAGCAGCACGGCGGCGCCTTCACCGGCCAGGTGCTTGGTGAGCTTGCCGATGGAGGTGGTCTTGCCCGCGCCGTTCACGCCGGCCACCATGATCACGGTGGGGGTGTGCTCGCCAATCACCAGGGCTTTTTCGAGCGGGCGCAGCAGGTCGGCCAGCGCGTCGGCCAGCAGGCCCTTGACTGCCGCAGGGTCGGTGGTCTTGCTGTCCTTCACGCGGCGCTTGAGGTCCGTCAGCAGGTGTGTGGTGGCTTTCACGCCGGTGTCGGCCATCAGCAGGGCCTCTTCCAGCTCCTCATACAGCGCGTCGTCAATCTGGGTGCCGGTGAAGACCGTGGCAATGCTGCTGCCGGTCTTGCGCAGGCCCGTCTTGAGGCGGTCCAGCCAGCCTTTGCGTTCAGGCGCCGGGGCAGTGGGCGCAGCCGAGGTTGCAGATGCTGCCACTGGCGCAGGCGGTGGTGTGACGGGTGTGGGTGGTGCAACCGGCGCAGGTGCAGCAACGGAAATCGGGGGCGCCACGGGGGGCAATGCAGGGCTTGTAACCACCGGAGCAGCGGCGGGCGCCGTGGCTGCCGGTGCTGCCGGTGCTGCAGGGGGCGTCGGTGCGACGGCCGGTGCCACTGGAGGCATCGCCACGGGCGCTGGCGGGGTCACAGTGAGGGGCGCTGGTGCTGCGGGGGGCGGCGCAGCGGGCTCAGGGGCTTTGTTGCCAAACGGGTTGCGCAGCCAGCCAAAGCTTGCCGGGGCGGGCGCCGCCACGGGAGCCGGTGTAGCGGGCGCTGGCGGGTTGAGGGTAGCCACGGGCGGCGTGGCGGGCAGGGGGGGGGGCGCTATGGGCGCAACCACGGTGGGCGCCGGTGCGCCTACCGGCTGGGCCGGGGCGGGCACATCGGTGGGGGCGGGCGAAGGAGCGGGCTTTTTCTTGAAAAAACTGAACATTGGCGGGTTCTTAGAATCACCCCATTCTATGAAACGCGCTTTCACCCTACTGGGCCTGCTGGCCTGCCTCTCGTCCGGGGCTGCCTTTGCGGCCACCACCCCGGTGTCTCAACCCTCCACCACGCCGTCTGCCACGGCCTCTGGCGCGCAGCAGTTCACGCTCAAAAACGGCATGCAGCTCATCGTGCAGCCCGACCGCCGCGCCCCGACGGCGGTGCACATGGTCTGGGTGCGTGTGGGCTCGATAGATGAGGTGGACGGCACCTCGGGCGTGGCCCATGCGCTGGAGCACATGATGTTCAAGGGCACCAAGTCCCTGCCGCCAGGCGAGTTCTCGCGCCGCGTGGCGGCGCTGGGAGGCCGGGAGAACGCGTTCACCAGCCGCGACTACACGGGCTACTACCAGCAGATCCCGTCCAACCGGCTGGAGGACGTGATGAAGCTCGAATCGGACCGGTTTGCCAATAACCACTGGCCCGACGAGGAGTTCAAGAAAGAGATCGAGGTCGTCAAGGAAGAGCGACGGCTGCGCACCGAAGACCAGCCCCGGGCCGTGCTGGCCGAACAATTGTTTGCCGCCACCTTCAATGCGTCGCCCTACCGCCGCCCCATCGTGGGCTGGATGAGCGACCTGGATGCGATGACGCCCGATGACGTGCGCGCCTTCCACCGCCAGTGGTACACCCCCACCAACGCCGCCGTCGTGGTGGCGGGCGATGTGGATGTGGCCCAGGTGCGTGCGCTGGCCGAAAAGTATTACGGCAGCCTGCCCGTGCACGCGCTGCCCGCGCGCAAACCGCGCACCGAGCCCGAGCAAAAGGGCCTGCGCCGCATTGCCGTCAAGGCCCCGGCAGAGCAGGCCTATGTGGCCCTGGCCTTCCGCGCGCCCAGCCTGGACCGCGTGGACAACCTCACCGACGAAGACCGCGACGCCCTCGCGCTGATGGTGCTGTCGGCCGTGTTCAATGGCTATGACGGTGCCCGGCTGGATCGCGCACTGACCCAGGGGCCCAACCGCGTGGCCGACAGCGCCAGCAGCTCCGCCATGGTTACCGGGCGCGGCCCCAGCCTGTTCATGCTCAGCGGCGTGCCCGCTGCGGGCAAGACCGCCCAGCAGGTCGAAGACGCGCTGCGCGCCGAGGTGACCCGTGTGGCCAAGGATGGGGTGAGTGAGGCCGAGCTGAACCGCGTGAAGACGCAATGGATCGCCTCCACGGTGTACGAGCGCGACTCGGTGATGAGCCAGGCGCAGGAGCTGGGGGGCAACTGGGTGCAGGGCTTTCCGCTGGACGCCAACGAGCGCCTGCTGGCCCTGCTGCGCACCGTGACCCCGGCGCAGGTGCAGGCCGTGGCTGCCAGGTATTTTGGCGACGACCAGCTCACCGTGGCCACGCTGCTGCCCCAGCCCCTGGACGCCCCCCGCGCCCGTCCCCAGCTGCCCCCGGGCGCTGCCATCCGCTGAACCCGCCCTGCGGAAACTGCCCATGATTACTATCAAAAACATAGCTGTCCGTGCTTTATGCACTAGCGCTATCGCCCTTTTTTCCTCCAATTCGGCCTGGGCGCTGCTGCCCATTCAGCACTGGACGGAGCCGGGCGGCGCCAAGGTCTATCTGGTCGAAAGCCCGGTCATCCCCATGGTGGACGTGCAAATCGACTTTGACGCTGGCACGCGCCGCGACCCGGCAGGCCAGTCCGGCCTGGCCAATGCCGTCGCCGCCATGGCCAGCAAGGGCGTGAAGGCCGGGCGCGACGCCAGCGCCGAGCCCGCGCTGGACGAAAACGGCCTGGGCGAGGCCTGGGCCGATCTGGGCGCCAGCTTTGAAGCCAATGCCGACAACGACACGCTGCACTATGTGCTGCGCTCGCTGACCGACCCGCCGCTGCTGGAGCGCGCTGCACGGCTGGCAGCCCGCCAGATTGCCGAGCCCACGACGACTGACGACGTTTGGCAACGCGACCGCGCCCGCTGGAGCGCCAGCCTGAAAGAAGCCAACACGCGCCCCGCCACCGTGGCCAACCATGCGTTTGCCGCTGCGGTGTATGGCAGCCACCCCTACGGCGTGCGTACCACCGAAGAGACGCTGGCCCGCATCAGCGTGGCCGACATGCAGGCCTTTCACGCACAGTACGTGGCCGCCTGCCGCGCCAAGGTCAGCATCGTGGGAGCCGTATCGCGCGCCCAGGCGCAGACGCTGGTGGCCACGCTGCTGTCGCGCCTGCCTGCCAGTGCGGGCTGCGCACCGCTGCCGCCCGTGAGCGAAGTGGCGGCGCTGACGGCACCTGCCGAGAAGACCATTCCGTTTGCCTCGGCACAGGCCCACGTGCTTATCGGCCAGCCGGGCTTTCAGCGCCGCGACCCGGACTTCCTCGCGCTGCTGGTGGGCAACCACATCCTTGGCGGCGGTGGCTTTGTCTCGCGACTGACCCACGAGGTGCGCGAAAAGCGCGGCCTCTCCTACAGCGTCTACAGCTACTTCGCCCCCGGCCTGCACGCCGGGGCCTTCACCGTGGGCTTGCAGACGCGCCCCGACCAGGCCGCCCAGGCAGTGCAGGTCTCGCGCGACGTGATCGCCCGCTTTGTGGCCGAAGGCCCCACCGAGGCCGAGCTGCGCGCCGCCAAGGACAACCTCATCGGCGGCTTTGCGCTGCGCATCGACAGCAACAAGAAGCTGCTGGGCAACGTGGCCAACATCGCCTGGAACGACCTGCCCCTGGACTACCTGGACCAGTGGGCCAAAAAGGTCGAGGCCCTGACGGTGGCCGATGTGCGCACTGCCATGGCCCAAAAGCTGCAACCCGGCCGCATGGTGACCGTGGTGGTGGGAGGCAAGCAGCCATGAGCCGATCGACCCTGCGCGGCAGCGCCATCACCGCCGAAATCCGCAAGGCCCAGGCCGCAGCCGCTGCGGCCCCTGTGGACCCCAAGGCCACCAAGAAAAACGCCAAGGACAAAGCTGCGGCGGCTGCCACCCCCAAGGGCGCGGGCGAAATCCGCATCATCGGCGGGCAATGGAAGCGCACCCGCCTGCCCGTGGCCCAGCGCCCCGGCCTGCGTCCCACGCCCGACCGCGTGCGCGAAACGCTCTTCAACTGGCTGGGCCAGGACCTCTCTGGCTGGCGCTGCCTGGACGCTTTTGCGGGCACCGGTGCGCTGGGGCTCGAGGCCGCTTCGCGCGGCGCCGCGTCGGTACAACTGGTGGAGAGTGACGCTGCGCTGGTGGCCCAGCTGCAGGTGCTGCAGGCGAAGCTGCAAGCCAGCGCCGTGCGCGTGCAGCGCGGCGACGGCGTGGCCGCCCTCAAGCAGGCCGCGCCCGCCAGTGTGGACCTGGTGCTGCTCGATCCGCCCTTTGACGGCGAGCTGTTTGCACCTGCTCTGCAGGCCGCGGCCAAGGCCGTGGCCACCCAGGGCTTTATCTACCTCGAAGCGCCTCGCGCCTGGACGGACGGGGAGCTGGCCGGGAGCGGCCTGGCCGTGTACCGGCATCTGAAGGCTGGCGCCGTGCATGCGCACCTGCTGCGCCCCGTGGCAGCCACCACAGAATGAGCCAACGCCGGTTCATGTTGCACTGCACTGCATAATGCGCGCACGCGGCCCGGCGGGCCCTGCGGGGAGCGCCCCGGGGGCCGGGGCCAACGTCAATCGCCAGACAGGAGACAACCAGCCATGGCCCAGAACGTGCTCGCCGTGTACCCCGGAACCTTTGACCCCATCACGCTGGGCCATGAAGACGTGGTGCGCAGGGCCACCCAGTTGTTTGAACGTGTGATCGTGGCCGTGGCGGCGGGCCACCACAAGAAGACCCTGTTCTCACTGGAAGAACGCATCGAGATGGTGCGCGAGGCCGTGAAGATGTATCCCCAGGTGCAGGTCGAGCCCTTCTCGGGCCTGCTGCGCGACTTTGTGGTGTCGCGCGGCGGCAAGGCCATGGTGCGTGGCCTGCGCGCCGTGACCGATTTTGACTACGAGTTCCAGCTGGCGGGCATGAACCGCAGCCTGATGCCGCAGGTGGAGACCGTGTTCCTGACCCCCAGCGACAAGTACCAGTTCATCAGCAGCACCTTTGTGCGCGAGATTGCGGTGCTGGGTGGTGAGGTGACCAAGTTCGTGTCGCCCTCCGTCGAAGAGCGGCTGGCGGTTAAGGTGCGCAGCCTGGCGGCGCCGGGCGGCTGAGGAAACTGTCCGGAACGCACAAGGAGCCCCGGTTGTGGCTCCTTTGTGCCGATAGCGCTAGTGCAATATGCCTTGGCTGCTATCAAAATCATAGTTTGCAGATTCTGTTACATCAGTCCATGGCGGGCGGCAGCTGCGTTGCAATGGCCTGGGCCTGCGCGCGCAGGGCCTCCAGCATGGGCACCACCTCGGGCAGGGGCGGGCGGTACAGCGGCAGCAGCGCCGTCACGCTGAACGGGATAGAAAACGCCAGCCGCCGCAGCACCAGCCGCTCGCTGGCGGCGGCCAGGGCGGTGACCGGGTTGACGATGGCGATGCCCAGGCCCTGCTCGACCATGGCGCACACCGCGGCGGCGCTATGGGTTTCCACGCGCAGCGTGCGCTCTACGCCCGCCTCGGAAAACCGGGCGTCGATCAGGCGGCGGTAGGGGTCGTCGGCCGAGAGGCTTACAAAGAATTCACCGGCAAAGTCGCCAAGTTGCAGCACCGGCTGGTGTGCCAAAGCGTGCTGGGCGGGCAGCACGGCTACCTCGTCCAGGGTCAGCAGCACCTCGGCCCGTGTGCCCGGCGGGGCGGTGGTCTGTTCGCACAGGCCCAGATCAAACCGCTGGGCACTCATCCATTCTTCGAGCAGGGGCGATTCCTGCGGTGTGACGGACAAGCGTGCCTCGGTGTGCGCCTGCATCATTCGTGCCGCCGCACGCGGCAGCAGTGCATGGGCCAGCGCGGGCAGGCAAAGCACCGACAGTTGCACAGCCCCCGACCGGCCCAGGGCCACGGCCCGGTCCACCACACGCTCCAGCCCCTGCCACGAGCGCTGCACCTCGTCCCACAGCGCCAGCGCCCGGGCGTTGGGGCGCAGTCGGCCTTGCACGCGCTCGAACAGGGCATAGCCCAGCAGCGATTCGAGCCGCGCCAGCTCGCGGCTCACGGTGGGTTGCGAGCTGTGCAGCAGGTCGGCTGCCCCGGTGGCGCTACCTGCGGTCATCACGGCGCGGAAGACCTCGATGTGGCGGTGGGTGATACGGTGGGCCAGGGGGGGCTCGGTCATGCCAGTCATGTGCAGAGCATATCCATATTGAATGGATGGCGTAAATCAAAGCATTCGACTGAATACATGGATGGCGGCATCATCCGCGCATCGTTCACGCCTTCTGCCTTTGGAGCCGCCCATGTCCAACCCTTTCTCCCCCGCCCAGCTATGGGCCCTGGCTGACCAGTTTGGCACCCCGCTGTGGGTGTATGACGCGGCCACCATACGCCAGCGCATTGCGCAGGTGTCCAATTTCGAGACCATCCGTTTTGCGCAAAAGGCCTGCTCCAACATCCATATCCTGAAGCTGATGCGCGAGCAGGGCGTGAAGGTGGATGCCGTCTCGCGTGGCGAGATTCTGCGCGCGCTGGCGGCGGGCTATGTGGCGGGTGGAGAGCCGTCGGAGATCGTCTTCACCGCCGACCTGTTCGACGCCGCTACGCTCGACTGCGTGGTGGAGCACGGTGTGCCGGTCAACGCAGGCTCCATCGACATGCTGCACCAGCTGGGCGCGCGTTCGCCGGGCCACGCGGTGTGGCTGCGCATCAACCCCGGCTTTGGCCACGGTCACAGCAACAAGACCAACACGGGTGGCGAGCACAGCAAGCACGGCATCTGGTACACCGACCTGCCTGCGGCACTGGATGCGATCAAGCAGCATGGCCTGAAGCTGGTGGGCCTGCACATGCACATCGGCTCGGGTGTGGATTACAGCCACCTGCAGGAAGTGTGCGGTGCCATGGTCAACCTGGTGCGCACGGCGCATGCGGCGGGGCATGACCTGCACGCCATCTCGGCCGGTGGTGGTCTGTCCATCCCCTACCGCAGCGGCGACCCCGTGGTCGACACGCAGCATTACAACGGCCTGTGGGACGCCGCGCGCCAGCAGGCCGAGGCCATCGTGGGCCACAAGCTCGGCCTGGAGATCGAGCCCGGCCGCTTCCTGGTGGCCGAATCCGGCGTGCTGCTGGGCCAGGTGCGCGCCACCAAGAACGCGGGCAACAACCACTTTGTGCTGGTTGATACCGGCTTCAACGAACTCATGCGCCCGTCCATGTACGGCAGCTACCACGCCATGAGCGTGCTGCGCCGTGATGGTTCCACCGCAGCCGAGCAGCCCACGGTGGTGGCGGGCCCGCTGTGCGAGTCGGGCGACGTGTTCACCCAGGGCGACGGCGGCGTGGTGCTGCCGCGCGACCTGCCCGCCGCGCAGGTGGGTGATCTGCTGGTGATCCACGACACCGGGGCGTACGGCGCCAGCATGTCCTCCAACTACAACACGCGGCCTTTGATTGCCGAGGTGCTCGTGGATGGCGGCCAGGCCCGCCTGATCCGCCGCCGCCAGACGGTGGACGAGCTGCTGGCGCTGGAACTGGGGCTGTAAGCCCGGCTGCCGCGCTGGCCCCCTGCGCTGTGGGCATGGCCCGCGCTACGAGGTGGGGTAGGTGAGGGCCTACGGGTTTGGGGTGCAAAGCCGGACAAGCGCCAACCGGGGTGAGAAATACAGTGAAACCACCTGAACTTCTCACCCTTTCAAGGAGATCCCCATGCCTCTCATTGCCTGGCTACTTGGCGTACCGCTGTCGGTTGTGCTGCTGCTGATGCTGTTTGGGGTGTTTTGACTCCACCCCCGGCGCGCATGGCATCAGCGCCACCAAACAAAAGGCCCCTGTGGATTCCGCAGGGGCCTTTTGTTTTCGTGGGGACTATGGGGTTACATCAGCTCGGACGCGGGCCCGCGCCCCATCAGGGTGACGACCGCATCTGCCGGGGTGAGCTGGCCATCGAGCAGCGCCACCACCGCGCGGGTGATGGGCATGTCCACCCCCAGCTGGGCCGCCCGCTGCGCCACGGTGCGGGCGCTGTAAACGCCCTCGGCCACATGGCCCAGCGACTCGACGGCTTGCGGCAAGGTTTTGCCCTCGGCCAGCAACATGCCCACGCGCCGGTTGCGCGACAGGTCGCCCGTGGCGGTCAGCACCAGGTCGCCCAGGCCCGACAGGCCCATGAAGGTGTCGGGCCGCGCGCCGAGCGCCAAGCCCAGCCGCGTCATCTCGGCCAGGCCGCGCGTGATGAGTGCGGCGCGGGCGTTCAATCCCAGCGCCAGTCCATCGCACAGGCCGGTGGCAATGGCCAGCACGTTTTTCACCGCGCCACCCACCTCCACGCCCACGATGTCTTCGTTGGCATACACGCGCACGCTCGGGCTGTGAAAGGCGTTGACCAGCGCATCGCGCACCTGCGCATGGGGGCTGGCTGCCACCAGCGCGGTCGGCTGGCCCAGCGCCACTTCTTGCGCAAAGCTGGGGCCGCTAAACACGCCTGCTATCAGTTCAGGAGCTACCAGGGCTTGTACTTCATGCGCCAGCAGCCCAAAAGATGTGGAATTGCCAGCGGTTGCAGCCTCAAAGCCCTTGCACAGCCAGGCCACAGGGGCAGCGCAGCCATGCAAGGCCTGCAGCATGCCGCGCAAAGCCGCCATGGGCGTGGCCACGATGACGAGGTCGGCCCCGGTCCACAGCGCAGCAAAGTCGCCATGGGCCAGAGTGAGGGAGGGGGGGAGGGTGATGCCGGGCAGGTAACGCGCGTTCTGCCGCTGCGTCTGCATCTGGGCCGCCTGGGCGGCATCGCGCGCCCACAAGGTGACGGCATGGCCTGCGGGGTGCTGGGCGGCACTCATGGCCACCGCTGTCCCCCAGGCTCCAGCGCCCAATACTATGATTTTCATAGCTGTATGCGCTTATTCATCCAGCACTACAGGCAAAAATGCCTGTAAATGCTTACTGCGTGATGATGGGCGAGGCCTGGCCTGCGGCCTGGGCTTGCTGTTGCTCGTACATGGCCTGGAAGTTGATTTCGGCCAGGTGCACGGGCGGGAAGCCAGCGCGGTTGATCACGTCGGCCACATTGCCGCGCAGGTAGGGGTACACGATCTGCGGGCAGGCGATGCCCATGATGGGGCCCATCTGGTCTTCGGGCACGTTGCGGATTTCGAAGATGCCGGCTTGCTTGGCTTCGACCAGGAACACAGTCTTGTCCTTGATCTTGGTCTGCACGGTGGCGGTCACAGCCACTTCAAAGATGCCTTCGGCCACGGGGGTGGCTTCCACGCCCAGCTGGATGTCCACGCTGGGTTGCTCTTGTTCGAGCAGGATGGCGGGGGAGTTGGGCTGCTCCAGCGACAGGTCCTTGAGGTAGACGCGCTGGATCTGGAACACGGGGTTTTCTTGGTCGGCCATGGTGAAGTCTCTTTGCTCTTACGAAATTGCTAGCAAAACAAAACCCGCCGGGGAGCAGCTCCCGCAGCGGGCACATGGGGCTGCATTATGCAGCGCCCAGACAGGGGGTCAGGCGCCGAGCAAGGGCATCAGCTCGCCACGGCTGTCCAGCGCCACCAGATCGTCGTGGCCACCCACATGGGTGTCGCCGATGTAGATCTGCGGCACCGTGCGGCGGCCGGTGATTTCCATCATGTGGCTGCGCGCGGCGGGGTCGGTGTCGATGCGGATCTCCTCGATCTGCTCCACGCCCTTGGACTTGAGGATCTGCTTGGCCCGGATGCAATAGGGGCAGACGGCGGTGGTGTACATCTTCACGGGTTGCATGGCGAACCTTCCTCTTTCTTCCTGTGGGACTGAAAAACCAGTCGCAAGACTAGCGCTGACCGAATAACTGGGGGCGGATCAGGCTTTTTCCACAGGCAGGCTGGCTTCGCGCCAGGCCTTCATGCCACCAGCGAGTGCCTGGGCGTTGTCGTAGCCCAGTTTTTTGGCAATGGCGACGGCGCGGTTGGCGCGTGCGCCGCTGGCGCACACCAGCACCACGGGCAGGGCCTTGTTCTTGACCACGGTGGGCAGGCGCTCTTCGAGCTGGGACACGGGCACGTTCTTGGCGCCAGTTACGTGGCCGGTGGCGAATTCCTCGACTTCGCACACGTCGATGACCACCGCTTTTTCGCGGTTGATGAGCTGCACGGCGCGTGCGGGCGTCAGCGAACCGTCACTGGCGTTCTTGAGGACCGGCCACAGCAACATGCTGCCCGAAGCCAGTGCAACGAGGAACAGATACCAGTTATCAATAATGAATTTCACGAAGCTTCCTTGGGTTGGCGAACAGCGTAATTCTAGAATGCTGGGTTTTGGCCCGCATTTTTTTGACCTGCCTTTCCTGGGGAAACCATGTACAAGCTCGTTCTGATCCGCCACGGCGAATCCACCTGGAACCTTGAAAACCGCTTTACCGGCTGGACCGATGTGGACCTCACGCCCACCGGTGTCTCCCAGGCCATGTCGGCCGGCAAGCTGCTCAAGGCCGAGGGCTACGAGTTCGATCTGGCGTTCACCAGCGTGCTCAAGCGCGCCATTCACACCCTCTGGTACACGCTGGACGAAATGGACTGCACCTGGCTGCCCGTGGTCAAGGACTGGCGCCTGAACGAGCGCCACTACGGCGCCCTGCAGGGCCTGAACAAGGCCGACATGGCCAAACAGTACGGCGACGAGCAGGTGCTCGTATGGCGCCGCAGCTATGACACGCCCCCGCCAGCGCTGGAAGCCACCGACCCCCGCAGCGAGCGTGGTGACCGCCGCTACGCTGGGGTGGCTGCCGAGAATGTGCCCCTGACCGAGTGCCTGAAAGACACCGTGGCCCGCGTGCTGCCGTTCTGGAACGAGGCCATGGCGCCCGCCATTCGCTCGGGCAAGCGGGTGGTGGTGGCTGCGCATGGCAACTCCATCCGCGCGCTGGTGAAGTACCTGGACAACATCTCCGAGACCGACATCGTGGGTCTGAACATTCCCAACGGGATTCCACTGGTATACGAGCTCGACGCCGACCTCAAGCCCATCCGTCACTACTATCTGGGCGATGCCGAAGCGGCGGCCAAGGCCGCAGCCGCCGTGGCATCGCAGGGCAAAGCGTAAATCGCAGGTAAAGAGCGGGGAAAACCCCGCTTATCCCCGCCAAAGTGAGCATCCATGCGGAACTGCGGCGGGTTTGGCCCTTCCAAGGTGTATATTGGTTTCGAAGCGGTAAAAGGTGTTGTATGGGCCACAAACTCAAGATTGCAGGATGGGTATCGGTAGGCGTGGTGGCGGGTGCGCTCACCACGGTGTCACTGCAAACGGTGGCGCGTGGCGCCATGACGCCGTTGCCGCTCGAAGAAATCCAGCAGTTGTCCGCCGTGTTCGGCCTGGTCAAGACCGATTACGTCGAGCCGGTCGATGACAAGAAGCTCATCACCGACGCCATCTCCGGCATGGTCTCCAGCCTGGATCCGCACTCGCAGTACTTCGACAAGAAGTCCTTCAAGGAATTCCGCGAAGGCACTTCGGGCCGCTTCGTGGGCGTGGGCATCGAGATCACGCAGGAAGACGGCCTGATCAAGATCGTGTCGCCCATCGAAGGCTCGCCTGCCTTCCGCGCCGGCCTCAAGACCAACGACCTGATCACCAAGATCGACGAAACCGCCGTCAAGGGCCTGGCGCTGAATGACGCCGTCAAGCGCATGCGCGGCGAGCCCAGTACCAAGGTCACCCTCACCATCTTCCGCAAGGACGAGAACCGCACGTTCCCCGTCACCATCACGCGCGAAGAGATCAAGACCCAGTCCGTCAAGGGCAAGGTGATCGAGCCCGGTTACGCTTGGATCCGCCTGTCGCAATTCCAGGAGCGCACGGTGGATGACTTTGTGCGCAAGGTGGAAGAGGTCTACAAGCAGGAGCCCAACCTCAAGGGCCTGGTGCTGGACCTGCGCAACGACCCGGGCGGCCTGCTGGATGCAGCCGTGGCAATTTCTGCGGCTTTCCTGCCCGAGAACGTGACGGTGGTCACCACCAATGGCCAGCTGGCCGACAGCAAGGCCACCTACAAGGCTGCCCCCGACTACTACCAGCGCCGCGGCGGCGGTGATCCGCTCAAACGCCTTCCCGCGTCCCTCAAGGCGGTGCCGCTGGTGGTGCTGGTCAACGAAGGCTCTGCCTCCGCCAGCGAGATCGTGGCTGGCGCGCTGCAGGACCACAAGCGCGCCACCATCATGGGCAGCCAGACCTTTGGCAAGGGCTCGGTGCAGACCGTGCGTCCGCTGGGGCCTGACACGGGCATCAAGCTGACCACCGCCCGCTATTACACGCCGAGTGGCAAGTCGATCCAGGCCAAGGGCATCGTGCCCGACGTGATGATTGACGAGTCGGAAGAGGGCAACATCTTTGCCGCCTTGCGCATGCGCGAGGCAGATCTGGACAAGCATTTAAACAGCGGCCAGGGTGAAGAGAAGAAGGACGAAGCCCGTGAAAAGGCCCGTGAGGAAGCCCGCAAGCGCATGGAAGAAGAAGCCAAGAAGCCTGCGGCCGACCGCAAGGTGCCCGAATTCGGTTCGGACAAAGACTTCCAGCTGGTGCAGGCCCTCAACCAGCTCAAGGGTCGCCCTGTGCTGGTCAGCAAGACGCTGACAGAGCGCAAGGAAGAAAAGAAAGAGAATTGAGCCTTTCGCGCTCTGACCCCGGGCTGGATTTCGCGAGGAATCCAGCCTTTTTCATGTCCGCCTGTTTCACCGTTGATTTTTTGGCCGCTGCAGGCCAGCCTTCCCATGACCGATGACCAGCTCCTGCGCTATTCCCGCCACATCCTGCTCGACGAGGTGGGCATTGAGGGACAGGAGCGGGTGTTGGAAGCCCATGCTCTCATCATCGGCGCTGGCGGGTTGGGGTCGCCCGCTGCGCTGTACTTGGCGTCCGCCGGTGTGGGCCACATCACACTCGTCGATGACGATGTGGTGGACCTGACCAACCTGCAGCGCCAGATTGCGCACACCACCGCGCGCGTGGGCAGTCCCAAGGTCCAGTCGGCGGCGCAGGCCATGGCCGACATCAACCCCGAGGTGCAGGTCACCGCGCTGCAGGCCCGGGTGGATGCGGCGGCTCTCGACAGTCTGGTGCGCGATGCCACAGTGGTACTCGACTGCAGCGACAACTATGCGACCCGCCAGGCGGTCAATGCCGCGTGTGTGCGTCACAACAAACCCTTGGTGGCGGGGGCTGTGATCCAGTTCGATGGGCAGATCACGGTGGTGGACCCGCGCGATGCGCAGTCGCCTTGTTATGCCTGCATCTTCCCGCCGGATGCGGAGTTTGAAGAAGTCCGCTGCTCCACGATGGGTGTATTTGCTCCGCTGGTGGGTGTGGTGGGTGCGATGCAGGCAGCCGAGGCGCTCAAGCTCATAGCGGGCGTGGGTCAGTCGCTGGCGGGTCGGCTGTTGATGCTCGATGGCCGGGCCATGGAGTGGAGCACCATGCGCGTTCAGCGCCACGCCCATTGCAAGGTGTGTGTTGCGCGGTAGGATTTTTCCTACATGGCCAGCGTGTTGTGGCTGGCAGAATCCGGCGCATGGAAGCCTTAAATTCAAGGCTAGGACAGCGTGACCCGCACTGTCCGTACACATGGACCCGCCCGTGAAACTGCGCACCTACATTGTTGAAGACAACGCGACCATCCGCGAGAACTTGATCGGAACTCTGGAGGAGTTGGCGTCTGTAGAAGCGGTGGGCGTGGCAGAAACCGAAGACGACGGTACGAACTGGTTGTCCTCGCACCCTGAGGAGTGGGACTTGGCCATCGTGGATCTGTTCTTGCGCCAGGGCAGCGGATTGGGTGTGCTGGCTGCCTGCCGCACGCGGCGGCCCGGCCAAAAAATGGTGGTGCTCAGCAATTACGCCACGCCGGATGTGCGCATGCGCTGTGCGCAGCTGGGTGTGGATGCAGTGTTTGACAAATCCAACGAGATCGACGCGTTGGTGGACTACTGCGTACAGCACAGCAGCCCGGCCCACGGGCTGGAGGCCGGTAGCGGCGGCGGTGTGTCAGCCGCCTCATCGGGCGCATCCCAGTGACACAACCCGCCGCCGCGTGCGTGGGTGCATGCGGCAGTCGGGGTGCTTCTTTTTCCTTCTTTTTCAGCGCAAAAGCAAGACCTGCCTACGCCCGGCAGCGCCGGGCTCTGGCCAGATCCTGGATGTCAGTCGATCAGGCGATTTTTGAGTGCGTAGTAGGTCAGGTCGCTGTTGGACGAGAGGCTCATCTTTTCCATCAGGCGTGTGCGGTACGTGCTCACCGTTTTCACGCTCAGCGACAACGACTTGGCGATATCGCCCGCCGTCTCTCCCTTGGCCAGCTTCAGGAACACCTGGAACTCTCGCTCAGACAGCTGCTCGTGCGGTGGCGCATCGTCCTTGCGGTTGAGTTGCTGTGCAAGCAATTCGGCCACGGCAGGCGTCAGGTAGCGGCGGCCCAGAGCGATGGTGCGAATGGCCTCCACGATCTCCGACGGCTCGCACTCCTTGTTCAGGTAACCACTGGCACCCTGGCGGATCAGGTTGATCGCGTAGTGTTCTTCAGGGTAGCCACTCAGGATCAGGATGCCCATGTCGGGCGCCTTGGCGCGCAGCATGGCCAGCGCGTCCAGCCCGCTTTGGCCAGGCATCGACAGGTCCATCAGCAGCACATCGATTTCCTTGTTGCGCACCAGGTCGATGGCCTCGCGGCCGTTGGCCGCCTCGCCCTCCACCCGCAAGTCCACGTGCTCGGACAAGAACTGCCGCAGCCCGGAACGAACAATCGCGTGGTCATCCACAATGCCAATCTTGATCATTGATGCTTCTTTCGAGGCGGCAGCAAAGGTGCTGCCGGTGTGTATTGAAGTCCAGGCGCTCGGCATGTGGTTGCATGGCTGGCGCACCTGGCAGGTAACGGGTCATTATCCAGAATAAGCGTATGAATCTCCAAGAAAACACCCGGCGTTGGTTACCAAAAGTCCGACAGATGGCCTTGAGCCTGCCCATGGCGCTGTTGGCGGCCATGGTGCTGGTGGGCATCAATGAAACGGGGCACATGCGTTCGCAGGACGCGGTGGAACAACTGGCCCAGGGGCTGACCACGCGGGCCGATGTGAACAAGCTGCTGCAAAGCATGCTGGATGCCGAAACCGGCCAGCGGGGTTATCTGCTTACGGGCAACGAGACCTACCTGGAACCGTATGACAAGGCCGTAGCGACCGTGCAGACCAACCTGGATCGCCTGCGCAACCAGTTCATGGCGTCGCCCGAGGACATGCAGGAGTTTGCGTTGCTGTCGCGGCAGATCTCGCGCAAGCTGGCTGAGATGGAGCTGAGCCTGCGCCTGCGCCGCCAGGGCAACGAAGACGCATGGAAGTTCATTCTGAACACGGATGTGGGCAAGGAGCACATGGAGGCGATCCGGCAGCACGCGCAAGAGCTGATTGCCCGCAGCGACCAGCGCCTGCAACAGGGGCGCGAGCAGATCGAGCAGTCGCTGATGCTGTCGCGCATCGGCATTGCCACGGTCACTGCCATTGGCCTGCTGGCGTTCTACATGTACCTGCGCCAGACGCAGGCGGTTCAGACCGTCAACCTGCGCGAGCAAGAGGTGCTGGAGCGTGAGCGCGACCGCCTGGAAGGGCTGGTGCGCGACCGCACGGCCACGCTGTCCGAATTGGCTAACCACTTGCAGCAGGTGCGCGAAGAAGAACGGGGTCATCTGGCGCGGGAACTGCACGACGAGCTGGGCGCGCTGCTGACGGCTGCCAAGCTGGATGTGGCGCGCCTCAAATCCAAGATCGATGCCACTGCGCCCGACATTGCCGAGCGCCTCAAGCACCTCACCGAAACGCTCAACAGCGGCATTGCGCTCAAGCGTCGCATCATCGAAGACCTGCGACCGTCGTCGCTGTCGAACCTGGGGCTCACCGCCGCACTGGAGATCCTGACACGTGAATACGCCGAGCGCGCAGGCATTGAGGTTGAGACCAGTCTGGAGGCCGTCCAACTGCCCGACGCAGCGCAGCTTACGGTGTATCGCATGGTGCAAGAGGCGCTGACCAACATCGGCAAGTACGCCAAGGCCAGCAAGGTGCTGGTGTCGGTGCACGGCTACCCCACGCATGTGGCGGTGCAGGTGCGCGACGATGGTGTGGGTTTCGACCCTGGCACCGTGCGCCCCACTTCGCACGGCTTGGCTGGCATGCGCCACCGGGTCGAGGCAGCGGGCGGGCGCCTCACGCTCACTTCGCGGCCTGGCAATGGCACCTTGTTGTCGGCCGTGCTGCCGCTGCCGCGCACCTCGTCGGAGCCGCGCCGCAACGCCGCTGCGCACGACGCCTGAGGCATACGCCGCCTTCTTCCCGCGTCTCCCTCATTCCCTGCATTGCGTGGCGCAGCGCATGCAGGCCCACGTGCGGCACCTGCGGGCTGTGGGCACGCCATGCCCGGGGCCAGCGTTCCTTTGTGGCGTGCCTGCGCTGCAGCCGCTTGTGCGCGCTACCGTGCGCCCGGTCCGGCCAGTGCGCGCCGTCCTACATGACCCCCACTGCGCCGCCGACATGGGCGCGCGCCGCGCACCGGCATCCAGGGCACAAGTAGATACCTACAGTTGGTCCCAGGCGTTGAGGTTTTGGCGCCACCCGATCTGCCGGCAAGCCGGCCACCCATAAGGAGATGGAAATGTTGCACTACGCAGTTGTTTTTCTGGTGATCGCGCTGATTGCAGCCCTCTTCGGTTTTGGCGGTATTGCTGCCGGTGCCGTGGGCATTGCGAAGATTCTGTTCTTTGTGTTCGTGATCATGGCTGTCGTCACCTTTGTGCTGGGGCTCCTGAAAAAGGGGTGAGTCAGGCCGCAATGCCTGGACTGCTGCCCTTCACCCCCTCCCGCATCCCCTGTACCCCATACCCCAAGGAGTTTCCCCATGAGCCTTCAGACCGCTACCGACAAAGTGACCCACGGTGTTCGCAACCTGGCCGACGACGTGCTGCAAAGCGCGCAGGACGCAGTGCAGACCACTCGGGCTGCCGCCGACCAGTCGCTGGACAAGGCCGAAGAAAGCGTGCGCGCCCTGCGCCGCCAGACCGACCCGGCGATTGATGACCTGGCCGCCCGTGCACAGGACCTGGCTGCTCGCAGCATTGACTACTGCGCCGAGACCAGCGCGCGTGCACGCCGTCAGATCCAGCAGGCAGCCGAAGTCACCGGCAAGTATGTGGCCGAGCAGCCCGGCAAGTCGCTGGTCATCGCCGCCGCATCGGGGGCTTTGCTGGCCACCGTGGCGATGTGGATGTCCCGCCGGCGCAATGCATACTGAGGGCTAGCACACCGGTGTTTACACGCTGGTGCCTTGCCCACAGCGCCTGGCTATGCGCCAGCGCTGTCCTTTTTCCCACAGTCCGCCGGTCGCGGAGGGTGCAACAGACCGGTGGACTGAACATGTCCCAGCACCCGCGTTCCCAACCATTCTTGAACAAGGAAAACACCATGAAATACGCACGTGCCCTCGCTTTTGCCGCAGTTGCCGGTATCACCATCGTCACAGCCACCGGTTGCTCGGTGGCCCGCGAACAGCAAACAGTTGGCTCCTATGTGGATGACGCCGGCATCACCACCGCCGTGAAGGCCAAGATGGCCGAAGACAAGAACGTGTCTGCCACCTCCATCAGCGTGGAAACGCTCAATGGCACGGTGCAGCTGTCGGGCTTTGCCAAGTCGCAGGCTGAAAAGAACCAGGCCGAAAATATTGCGCGCAACACCAAGCATGTGCGCGAAGTGCGCAACAGCATCGTTGTGCGGCCCTGACCGGTAGGGCTGACGCCCTGCACCCGAGGCCCCACGCCCCTGGCGCAGTGGCTTCGATCCTGAAGCAGGCTCCGGGCATGTCCCGGGGCCTGCTTTTTTCATGGGCCCACCCTGGCGCTGCAAAAGGGGGCCGTGCGTTGTTTCTCCTCACTGCTCCGTTCCACGGGGTATAAGCTCCACACCATGCGGGTATTCAATTGCGACCATTGCGGTCATCTGGTGTTTTTCGATAGCGTGCAGTGCCTGCATTGCGGCAGTGCGCTGGCCTTCTTGCCCGATGTGCTGACCATGGCTGCCCTGGCCCCTGCACCGCAGGACGGTGCCGACCTGTGGCGCCGCCAAGGGGGGCAGGGCAGTGCGCACTACAGCGGGCGCCTGTACCGCATGTGCCGCAACCACACGGACCATCAAGCCTGCAACTTCGCGATACCCGCCAACGACTTTGCGGAGCTGTGTGTGTCGTGCCGCCAGACCCGGGTGATGCCCGACCTGTCCGAGCCTGCCAACATGGGGCGCTGGATGCAGATCGAAGCGGCCAAGCGGCGGCTGTTCTACAGCCTGGCCCGCCTGGGCCTGGAGCCGGCGCCCGGGCGTACCGGTCCGGTGTTCGAGTTTTTGGCCGAGGTGCCGGGCGGACCGCCTGTGCTGACGGGCCACCACAGTGGGACCATCACGCTCAACGTGGCCGAGGCGGACGACGACGAACGCGCGCGCCGCCGCATCGCGCTGGGTGAGCCCTACCGCACTCTGATCGGTCACCTGCGCCATGAGTCCGGCCACTTCTATTGGGACCAGCTGGTGCGCGACGGCGGGCGGCTGGACGACTTCAGACAGATGTTTGGTGACGAGCGCCAGGACTACGCAGCGGCGCTGGAGGCGCACTACGCCAAGGGCAACGAAGGCAGTGACTGGGCCAACCACCATGTGAGTGCCTATGCCGCCGCCCACCCCTGGGAAGACTGGGCTGAAACCTGGGCCCATTACCTGCACATGATCGACCTGCTGGAAACCTCGGCCAGCTATGCCACCGAGGTCACCATTCCCGGTATCTATGGCGCGCAGCGCAGCAGCGCCATCGATCCGTTTGCCAGCCCGGCGCCCGACTTTCAGTCCATGGTGCAACACTTGGTGCCGCTGACGCTGCTGCTCAACAGCCTTACGCGCAGCCTGGGTCAACCTGATGCCTACCCGTTCGCGCTGGCGGGTGAGGTGCTGGCCAAGCTGCGCTTTGTGCACGACATGGTGCGTGCAGCGGCCGCGCGTCCTGCCCCTGTGGCCACCATGGCACCCATGCCGCCACCCTCGCCGGCTGCGAATCAAGGTATCAAAAAGAATAGCAAAACAGCCAATAAAGACCGGCGCTAGAGAGCGATTCGGCCGAAATATTGACGGTGGCTGTCGGCCGGGCATGAAAACGGCCTGGAACTTGCTTGAGGGCTTGCAGGAGATTGGCTCTCATGCAGAAGTTCGACGAGATGGTTACCCGGCTGCCCCTGGCCGGCCTGGGCGGTGCGGCAGGCTGGGCGGGCAGTGATGTACGGCCCCACTATGCGCGGTTTGCCCAGTGGCTGGCGCGCCAGAGTGCCGAATCCATGCAGGCGCGGCGCGCCGAGGCCGAGGTCATCTTCCGGCGCGTGGGCATCACCTTCGCCGTCTACGGCGCCAAGGACGAGGACGGCGCGGGCACCGAGCGGCTCATCCCCTTCGACCTGATCCCCCGCATCATTCCGCAGCAGGAATGGGCGCACATGCAGCGGGGCCTGGTGCAGCGGGTCACGGCGCTCAATCGCTTCATCCACGACGTGTACCACGGCCAGGACATCCTGCGCGCAGGCATCGTGCCTGCCGAGCAGATCCTGCGCAACGCCCAGTTCCGGCCGGAGATGGTCGGCGTTCATGTGCCGCTCGATATCTACTCCCACATCAGCGGCATCGACATCGTGCGGGCACCGGATGCGGCAGGCGAGGGCGTGTACTACGTGCTGGAAGACAACCTGCGCGTGCCCAGCGGCGTGAGCTACATGCTCGAAGACCGCAAGATGATGATGCGGCTGTTCCCCGAACTGTTCGCTCAGCACCAGGTGGCACCGGTGGCGCATTACCCGGACTTGCTGCTGGACACCCTGCGCGCCAGCGCCCCGGCCAGCGCGGCCGACCCGACCGTGGTGGTGCTGACCCCCGGCATGTACAACAGCGCCTATTTCGAGCACGCCTTCCTCGCGCAGCAGATGGGCGTGGAGCTGGTCGAGGGGCAGGACCTCGTGGTCAAGGACCAGTTTGTGTACATGCGCACCACGCGCGGGCTGCAGCGGGTGGACGTGATTTACCGCCGGGTGGATGACGACTTCCTCGATCCCGATGTCTTCCGCCCCACCTCCACCCTGGGTTGTGCGGGGCTCATGTCCGCCTACCGGGCCGGCAATGTCGCCATCTGCAACGCCGTGGGCACAGGCGTGGCGGACGACAAGTCCATCTACCCCTATGTGCCGGACATGATCCGCTTCTACCTAGGTGAGGAGCCCATCCTGCAGAACGTGCCCACCTGGATGTGCCGCAAGCCGGACGACCTGCGGTACGTGCTGGACCACCTGCATGAACTGGTGGTGAAGGAGGTGCATGGCGCGGGTGGCTACGGCATGCTGATTGGCCCTGCGGCCACCCGGGCCGAGATCGAGGCCTTCCGCGCCGCAGTCATCGCCAAGCCCGACGGCTACATCGCCCAGCCCACGCTGAGCCTCTCCAGCTGCCCCACCTATGTGGACAGCGGCATTGCGCCCCGCCACATCGACCTGCGGCCCTTTGTGCTCAGCGGCCAGAAGGTGCAGATGGTGGCGGGCGGCCTCACGCGCGTGGCGCTCAAGGAGGGGTCGCTGGTGGTCAATTCGTCGCAGGGCGGGGGCACCAAGGACACCTGGGTGCTGGGCGATCAGCCCGCTGCAGCACACATACCGTCATCACCAATGCAAACACAACGCCAAGGGAGGGAATGACCATGCTGAGCCGTACCGCCGATCATTTGTTCTGGATGGCCCGTTACACCGAACGGGCAGAAAAGCCCTGTGCAGCGGGGCTTTCGAAAAAATACCGCAAGCGTGTGCAACACGCTCGGGGTTTTCTGCCCTCGTCCAAGAAGGAGATCACATGCTGAGCCGCACCGCCGATCATTTGTTCTGGATGGCCCGGTACACCGAAAGGGCAGAGAACACCGCACGCATGCTCGACGTCAACTACCAG
This sequence comes from Acidovorax sp. 22279, assembly GCF_052045435.1. NCBI lineage: Bacteria > Pseudomonadati > Pseudomonadota > Betaproteobacteria > Burkholderiales > Comamonadaceae > Acidovorax > Acidovorax sp. 22279. Next base: position 71,152 of record NZ_JBQEOV010000007.1, on the reverse strand, counting down.
AGTGCGTTGCTACCCCAATCGACCGAGGTGGCTACCCTGGGCTGGCAGGGCTTGCTGTCCATCAGCGAGCTGCTGCCTGCCTACATCGCCCAGCATGGCGAGGTGACGCCCGCCAAGGTGCTCGACTTCATGGTCAAGAACCCGTCCAACCCGTCGTCCATCGTGGCCTGCCTGCAGGCTGCACGCGAGAACGCGCGGGCCGTGCGCGGTGCGCTCAACACCGAGGCCTGGGAGATCCAGAACCAGACCTGGCTCGAAGTGAACCGCCTGATCGCCAGCGGTGCTCTGGAGCAGGACCCGGCGCGATTCTTCGAATGGGTGAAGTTCCGCTCGCACCTCTCGCGGGGTGTGACGGTGGGCACCATGCTGCAGGACGAGGCGCTGCACTTCATGCGCCTGGGCACCTTTCTGGAGCGGGCCGACAACACGGCGCGGCTGCTGGATGTGAAGTTTCACGCGGTGCAGAGCGACTTCATGGGCGCGGCCACGGCGCAGGACCAGGACTACGACTTCTACCACTGGAGCGCCATCCTGCTCAGCGTGTCGGGCTTCGAGACCTACCGCAAGGTGTACCGCGACGTGATCACGCCCGAACGTGTGGCCGAGCTGCTGATCCTGCGGGCCGACATGCCCCGCTCACTGCACGCTTGCATGAAAGAGGTGCTGGGCAACCTCGACATGCTGGGCAGCGGCCAGTCGGCCGAGACCCAGCGGCACGCGGGGCGGCTGCTGGCGCACCTCAAGTTCGCACGCATCGATGAAATCCTGACCCATGGACTGCACGCCTACCTCACCCAGTTCCTGGAGCGGGTGAACGACCTGGGTGCGCGGATCAGCCGGGATTTTCTGGTGCCTGCGGCGGTGTGAGGGGTGTAGCTGGCGCGTCTGGCGCAGCGGCCATAGCGGCCGTAGCGGCCGTAGCGGCGGGCACCGGCTCCACCGTCACGCCCACCTGCAGCACATGGTGGTCGCCGCCGTGGATCACGCCGCGCAGCGGCGACACATCCGAAAAATCGCGGCCGATGGCCAGGGTCACATAGTCCTCGCCCGCCGCGCGGTCGTTGGTGGGGTCCAGGTCAAACCAGGTGTTGTCGTCTGATGCGCCATCACTTTCCTCGGCTGCCGGTGACCACACCGACACCCAGGCGTGCGAGGCATCGGCCCCCACCAGCCGGGGTTGCCCGGGCGGGGGCTCGGTCAGCAGGTAGCCGCTCACATACCGCGCCGCCAGGCCCAGGCTGCGCAGGCAGCCGATCATCACGTGGGCAAAGTCCTGGCACACGCCCCGGCGCAGCCGCAGCGATTCGAGCGCGGGCGTGCCCGCGTCGGTGGCGTTGGATGTGTAGGCAAAGTCGGCATGGATGCGCGACATCAGGTGGCGGGCGGCCTGCATCAGCGGTCGGCCGGGTACAAAGCTCTCGGCGGCATAAGCCACAAAGTCGGCATGCCGGGGAATATAGGGCGACGCAAAGCTGAACTCGGTGGCCGCGTGGTAGGGCTGGCCGCGCCGATAACCCAGGCGCTCGCGCACGGCCTCCCAGGGCTCGCCGGGCGGTGCGGCGGGCACGGGCAGGGTCTCCAGCAGGCTTTCGGCGCGCACCCGCAGTTGCTCGTGGGTGAACGGCAGGCTGAAGAACGCGCGGGTGTTGCCAAACACGTCCTGCACCATGTTGCACTGTGTTGGGGCGGGGTCCACCTGCAGGCTGTGGGTCAGCACGCGCTGCACCACGCCGGTGCGCGGACGCAGATGGGCCATGTGCTGGGCGTTTTGCACCGCCGGGCTGTAGTGGTACACCGTTTCGTGGATGACGCGCAGCTTCATAAAAATCCAGGCCTTGAAGTCGGACGCAGTGTGCGAAACTGGCACGCCAGAGGCGAGGGCGGCCGAGCATGGGCCGCCCCGCAGCAAAGGCTGCGTTCCCCTGCCCGCATCGCGCAGCGATGCGAGAGCGGGGGGAAGGCGCGCAGCGCCTCAGGGGGGTGTCCCATATCAAGCTCCTACGCTGTGCCGCAACGCATCGATGGAGTGGGTGAAGTAGCGCGTGGCCAGCACATCCGACAAGCCCATCACGCCCCGCACACACCGGCCCAGATATTCCTCCAGAGTGGCATGGCGGCCTTCGGCGTCCTGTGCGCACAGGGCCACCAGCGATAGGTCGGACGCTTCGGGGATGCCCGTGGCGGCGGATTCGCAGGGCGTACCCGCGGCCGCTTCGATCTTGGCAATGCGCCCGCGCAGCGTCTGCGCGACCCAGGCCAGCGAGCGGGGGTTGTCTCGGTCGATCACCAGCAGGTCCAGCAGGGCGGGCATGTCGCGCCGCTGCTGGTACTGCGCGTGGAAGGTGATGGTGCTGTCAAACAGCGCCACCATGGCCTCGAAGCCGCCTTCATCGTGCACGGCGCCGGTCTGCAGGCCACTTTCCAGCGCCGAGGCCAGAAAGCCCAGGCGCTCCAGATGGCGCCCGATGGACAGCAGGCGCCAGCCGTCGTCGCGGGTCATGCGGTCGGTCTGCTGGCCCGTCATGGCGGCGGTGTGGCCGCTCAGCCCTTCCAGCTGGCGCAGCGCGTCCAGTGGCGAGTAGTCACCGTCGTCTTCGGCCCCTGTGCGAGGCGCAAAAAACTCCGCCTCGGCGCGCACGATGAGGTTCCAGTGTTCCTGCGACAAACGGTCGCGCACGGCCGAGGCCGCACCCAGGATGCCGCGCAGGTTGTAGCCCACGCTGGTCACCTGCGCGGGCTGCGTCAGCCCGGCGATCAGCGAGCGCTCGAACACGCGCCGTGCCTGCCCGGCCGCAGGCACGGTCGGCAGCACCAGCCCCTGGCTCACGCCCATGGCGCTCAGCCAGGTCAGCAGCGGCTGCGAGGTCTGGTCCTCGCCATTGAGGCATTGCAGCGTGATGCGCGCCAGGCGCGTGACGTTCTCAGTGCGTTCGGTGTAGCGGCCCAGCCAGAACAGGTTTTCGGCCGCGCGGCTGGTCACCTGGCGGCTGCGGTGCACCACGGCGGGCGCGGCCTGGTTGTGGGCCAGCAGCGTGGTGGTGTCCACGGGGCCATCGGTCTGCACCCACACATCGGCGCTGCTGCCGCCGCGCTGCATCGACGTGATGCCGCTGTCGCCCTGGGCCAGGCGGGCCAGCCCGCCCGGCAGCACGCGCCACGAGCCTGGGCCGTGGCACACCGCAAACACGCGCAGCATCACCGAGCGGGGGGCGATGGGGCCACTGTCCTGGCCCGCACCCTCTGCGGCGTCACTGCGCCAGGTGGGCATTTGCGACAGCGGCAGGTGGGCCTGCACGGTGTATTCGTCGCCCTGGGCTTCGATGCGTGCGGACCACTGCGCCAGGTCTTGCGCCGACAGCGCACCGCCCAGCACGGGCACGCGCTGCGCCATGGGCCAGGTGGGGCGGATCACGCTGTGCGCGAGCTGCGGCAGCACCGCCTGCATGGCCGAGCGCTCGCCACACCACCAGGTGGGCAGAGACGGCAGGGCCAGCTCTTCGCCCAGCAGGTGGCGCGACAGCGCGGGCATGAAGCCCAGCAGCGCCGACGATTCGAGAAACGCCGAGCCCGGCGCATTGGCCACGAGCACATTGCCCGCGCGGATGGCCTGCAGCAGGCCTGGCACGCCCAGGCGCGAGTCGCTGCGCAGCTCCAGTGGGTCCAGAAACTCGTCGTCCAGGCGCTTGAGGATGCCGTGCACCGGCTGCAGGCCGTGCAGCGTCTTGAGGTACAGGCGCGCGTCGCGCACCGTGAGGTCGTTGCCCTCCACCAGCGTCAGACCCAGGTAGCGCGCCAGGTACGCGTGCTCAAAGTAGGTCTCGTTGTACGGGCCGGGCGTGAGCAGCACGATGCGCGCATCTGCCCCCGCTGGGCTCATCTGCCGCAGCCCGTCGAGCAGTGCGCGGTAGGTGGCGGCCAGGCGCTGCACATGCATCTGGCTGAACGCCTCGGGGAACAGGCGCGAGATGAGCAGCCGGTTCTCCAGCAAATACCCCAGGCCTGAGGGCGCCTGCGTGCGCTGCGTCACCACCCACCAGTCGCCCTGCGCATCGCGCGCCATGTCGAACGCCGCGATGTGCAAATGGGTGCCGCCCACGGGCTGCACGCCATGCATGGCGCGCAGGTAGCCCGGGTGGCCCTGCACCAGCGCGCTGGGCAGCAGGCCTTTGCGCAGCAGCTCCTGCGGGCCATACACGTCGGCCATCACGCGGTTGAGCAGGCGTGCGCGTTGCAGCACGCCGCGCTCGATGTGTGCCCAGTCCCCCTGCGAAAGGATCAGCGGGAACAGGTCCACCGACCAGGGCCGCTGCGGGCCGTCGGCGTCGGCATAGACGTTGTAGGTGATGCCGTTGTCGCGCACCTGGCGCTGCAGGCTCTGCATGCGCCGGTCCAGGTCCTGGAAGCCCTCGGGCCCCAATTGATCAAAGAATTGGCCCCAGGCGCTAGTGATATCTGGCTTGTTTGCTATTGATTTGGGAGTGGCTGATGCAGTGGCAGCGCCGGGGGCGTCCGCCACGCTGGCACCCCGCAGCTCGTCAAAATGCCCGGCCGCCGCAGCAGGCGCCAGTGCAGCCGCCAACTGTGCTGCGCTGTCAGAGGGGGCGGGGGTGGGGAGGCTGTCGTTGAGGTGGTTCACTGCGCTCAATTTTCGGGCATTTGGTCGACAACACTCTGCGGGTAACCCGCACCGTCGAAACTGGCGGGGCCGATGCCAGAGACGCCAAGCAAGGGCCGCCCCGCAGCAAGGGCGTCGTCCCCCTGGGGGGAAGGCGCGCAGCGACTCAGGGGGGCTTCTCTACCTCCGCATCTTGCGCCGCAGATCCAGCGTGAACGGAAACTCCCGGCTGCCCGGCAGTTCAATGGTCGCAGGCGGCACCGCCAGCCTGCCCGGCGTGTGGCCCATGCGCGAGAAGCGCGCCAGGCGGCGACTTTCGGCCTCATACGCGTTGACCGGGAAGGTGTCGTAGTTGCGCCCGCCCGGGTGCGCCACGTGGTACTGGCAGCCGCCGAGCGAGCGGTTCATCCAGGTGTCCACGATGTCGAACGTGAGCGGTGCGTGGGCGCCAATGGTCGGGTGCAGGGCCGAGGGCGGGTTCCAGGCCTTGTAGCGCACACCGGCCACAAACTCGCCGGTGGTGCCGGTGCTTTGCAGCGGCAGCGGCTGGCCGTTGACTGTGACCACATGGCGGCTTTCGTTCATGCCCGTCACGCGCACCTCGATGCGCTCCAGCGACGAGTCCACATAGCGCACGGTGCCCCCGGCGGAGCCTTCTTCGCCCATCACATGCCAGGGCTCCAGCGCGTTGCGCAGGGTCAGCTCCACACCCATCGATTGGACGGTGCCGACCATGGGGAAGCGGAACTCGAACTGCGGTGCAAACCAGGCCGCGTCAAACGCGTAGCCTGCGGCGTTCATCTCTGCCACCACGTCGTGCATGTCCTGCTGGATGAACGTGGGCAGCATCCAGCGGTCGTGCAGCTCGGTGCCCCAGCGGGCGGCGGGCGCGCGGTAGGGCGTCTTCCAGAAGCGGGCGATCAGGGCGCGCAGCAGCAGCTGCTGCACCACGCTCATGTGGGCGTGGGGCGGCATCTCGAAAGCGCGCAGCTCCAGAAGGCCCAGGCGGCCGGTGCTGCTGTCGGGCGAGAACATCTTGTCGATGGAAAACTCGCTACGGTGCGTGTTGCCCGTCACGTCCACCAGGATGTTGCGCAGTGTGCGGTCCACCAGCCAGGGCGGCATGTCCTGGCCATAGGTTGCGCGGTTGGCCTCGATCTCGCGCAGCGCAATCTCCAGCTCATACAGCTGGTCGTTGCGCGCCTCGTCCACGCGCGGCGACTGGCTGGTGGGGCCGATGAACAGGCCGCTGAACAGATAGCTCAGGCTGGGGTGGTTGTGCCAGTACAGCAGCAGGCTGGCCAGCAGCTCGGGCTTGCGCAAGAACGGCGAGTCGGCCGGTGTGGCGCCGCCCATCACAAAGTGGTTGCCGCCACCGGTGCCGGTGTGGCGGCCATCGGTCATGAACTTCTCGGCCGACAGGCGCGTCTCCCACGCGGCCTGGTACAGAAATTCGGTGTGCTGCACCAGCTCCTTCCAGTGGCTGGCGGGGTGGATGTTCACTTCGATCACGCCCGGGTCGGGCGTGACTGCCAGCACCTTCAGGCGCGCATCGCGCGGCGGCGGGTAGCCTTCCAGCACGATCTTCATGCCCAGCTCTTCGGCCGTGGCTTCGATGGCGGCCAGCAGGTCCAGGTAATCATGGAGGCGCGACAGCGGCGGCATGAAGACATAGAGCACGCCGTACTTTTCGCCCACCTTCTCGGCCTTGGGGCCGCTGGAGCGGCGCGGGTCGCGCACTTCCACACACAGCGCCGTGCGCGACAGGCCTGCGGCCGACTGGAACTTGCCCGGGGGCTGCACGCCCGCATGCGGGTCGGGCTGACCGGACAGGCGCGCGTTATCACCACCCGCAGTGCTCTGCGTTACGCGCCGTGCCTCGCCCGGGGCGGTGGCGCCTGCCAGGTAGGGCAGGTCGCGGTCGCCGGTGACCGGGCCGGATGGCACGGAATACCGCGCCCGCAGCGTGCTGGCAGCGGCCAGCGGGCTCTGGGGCGCGGTCGGGTCTTGCGGGATCAGGTGCTCGGTGTCTGATGCCTTCACCCAGGGCAGGGCGTCCAGCGGCAGGCGGTAGCCCATGGGCGAATCGCCGGGGATGAGCAGCATGCGGTCGTCGCGGAAGAACCACGGCCCCGTGCTCCACACGCTGCCCGCCAGCGTGCCAGCGCCTTCGCCTGCCTGCAGCGGCAGCACGTAGCCCACCACGCTGTCGAGTTTTTGCTCGAACACGCGGCGCAGGCGCGCGCGCTCCAGCTCATCGTCCAGGCGCGCGTCAAACGGGTCCACGTTGACCGGCAGGCGCCGCTCGCGCCACAGGTAGTAGAAGGTGTCTTCATAACCGGGCTGGATGTAGCGGTCCGTCACGCCCAGCTTGCGCGTGAGGTGGCGCACAAAACGCTCGGCGTCGGCGCTGGTGTAGTGCGAGGGGTTGCGCTCGTCGGCAAACAGCGCGGGGTTCTGCCACGCGGGCTGGCCGTCGGCGCGCCAGCAGATCGACAGCGCCCAGCGCGGCAGCTGTTCGCCCGGGTACCACTTGCCCTGGCCAAAGTGCAGAAAGCCGCCCTGTCCATATTCGGCACGCAGCTTGTGCGTGAGTTCGGTGGCAAAGCCGCGTTTGGTGGGGCCCAGCGCGTCGGTGTTCCACTCGGGCGCGTCGCGGTCGCCCACGGCCACAAAGGTGGGCTCGCCGCCCATCGTCAGCCGCACGTCGCCCGCCACCAGGTCTGCGTCCACCTGCTCGCCCAGCGCCAGCACAGCCTGCCACTGGTCTTCGGTGTAGGGCTTGGTCACGCGGGGCGATTCAAAAATGCGCGTCACGCGCATCTCATGGCTGAACTCCACCTCGGCTTTGTCCACGCCGCCTTCAATCGGCGCGGCGCCCGAGGGCTGGGGTGTGCAAGCGAGCGGGATGTGGCCCTCGCCCGCCATCAGGCCGCTGGTGGCATCGAGGCCGATCCAGCCTGCGCCGGGCAGGTAGACCTCGCACCAGGCGTGCAGGTCGGTGAAGTCGTGGTCGGTGCCGCTGGGGCCATCGAGCGCCTTCACATCGGGCGTGAGCTGGATCAGGTAGCCCGACACAAACCGCGCCGCCAGCCCCAGGTGGCGCAGCAGCTGCACCAGCAGCCAGCCGGAGTCGCGGCACGAGCCGCTGGCTTTTTGCAGCGTCTCCTCGGGTGTCTGCACGCCGGGCTCCAGGCGGATCAGGTAGCGGATGTCCTGCGATACCTGCTGGTTGAGCTTGACCAGGAAATCGATGGTGCGCTGCTTGCTGCGGTCCACCTTGTCCAGATAGGCCTGCACCAGCGGTGTCATCGGGTCGGTGGCCAGGTAGGGCGCCAGCTCCTGCTGCACATCGCTGCTGTACTTGAAAGGGATGTTCTCGGCCTCGGGCTCCAGGAAGAAGTCGAAGGGGTTGTACACCGCCATTTCCACCACCAGGTCCACCGTGACCTTGAACTCGCGCGTCTTCTCGGGGAAGACCAGCCGCGCCTGGTAGTTGGCAAACGGGTCCTGCTGCCAGTTGATGAAGTGCTGCGCAGGCTCGACCTTGAGCGAATACGAAATGACGTTGCTGCGGCAGTGGGGCGCGGGCCGCAATCGGATGGTCTGTGGCCCGAGGCCTACCAGCCGGTCGTATTGGTAATGCGTGACGTGGTGGAGCGCGGCGTGGATAGGCATATGCAGGCCATGCTAGCAAGTCCCGAGCCATCGCGGGCAACTATTCCGGGGGCGGTGACAAGCGGTCATCGGCTGTTCACAATGTGCGGTCCGTGCCCCGCTGCTGGGGCTGTCTCTCTTTAGCTTATCGCGCACCAACTTGGTGATGCCCTGATTCACCCATGTCCCATTCCCCCCAACTTCTGCTCCTGCCCGGCCTCGCGGCCGATGAACGCATGTGGCGCGGCGTGCTGCCGCTGCTGCCCGCCGCGCTGCGCCCCGAGGTCGCCACCGCCCACCAGGATGTGAACCTGCACCGCATCGAAGACTTTGCCGCACGCCTGCTGGCACAGCACGCGGGGCCGCTGGTGCTGGCGGGTGCGTCGATGGGCGGCATGATCGCCATGGAGGCCGCGCGCCAGGCGCCGCAGCGTGTGGCAGGGCTGGCGCTGCTGGGTACCACCGCGCGGCCCGAGACGCCCGACATGCGCGCCCTGCGCGAAGGCGCCATCGCGCTGTTTGAACAGGGCCGCATGCGCGAAGTCATCGAGCCCAACGTGGCCCTGGCCTTCCACCCCGTGAACGCCGCCAAAGCGGACCTGGTGCAGGCCTACCTGGACTTTGTGCTGGATGCGGGCCCCGACCACCTGGTGCGCCAGAACCGCGCCGTGATCCATCGGCCCGATGCGCGGGTGCATCTGCCGCAGGTGGCCTGCCCCGTGCTGGTGGTGTGTGGCGCGGCCGACCAGCTCACGCCGCCGGAATGCTCGGCAGAGATTGCGGCGCTGGTGCCCGGCGCCGAACACCACCTGCTGCCCGACAGCGGCCACATGCTGACCATGGAGCAGCCCGAGGTGGTGACCCGCTTGCTGGTGCAGTGGCTGGCCCGCAACGGGTGGATTTGAATAAATTGAAGAGTTTTTGGCTGCAAGCGCCAGTGGAATTTGCCTGAGAAGCTATGAAAATAGTAGCTAATCAGAACTCCAGGTTGTCAATCAGCCGCGTGCTGCCCAGCCGCGCTGCACCCAGCGCCACCAGCGTGCCCGCGGCATCGGCGGCCGTGGCGGGCAGCAGGTCGGCACGGCGGCGCACCGTGAGGTAGTCGGGCGCCCAGCCCCGCGCGCGCAAGGCATCTTGCGCCTGGGCCTCCAGCGTGCTGCGGTCGCTGGCGTCCAGCCACTGCTGCGCCAGTCGCTTCAGGGCCTGCGACAGGGCCACGGCCTCCTGCCGTTCTTCCAGTCCCAGGTAGCCATTGCGCGAGCTCAGCGCCAGCCCGTCCGCTGCGCGGCAGGTTTCGCCCGCCACGACGTCAATGGGCAGCGCAAACTGCCGCACCATGTGGCGGATCACCATGAGCTGCTGGTAGTCCTTCTTGCCAAACACGGCCGTGCCGCCGGTCTGGCCCAGCACGCTGGCAAACAGCTTCATCACCACCGTGCTCACGCCCACAAAAAAGCCGGGGCGAAAGTGCCCTTCCAGCATGTCGGCCAGCACCGGGTCAGGGTGCACCTTGAAGGTCTGGGGCTCGGGGTACAGGTCCGTCTCGCGCGGGGCAAACAGCACATCGCAACCGGCGGCCTGCAACTGGGCGCAGTCGGCCTCCCAGGTGCGCGGGTAGCTGTCAAAGTCCTCGTGCGGCAGAAACTGCAGGCGGTTCACGAAGATGCTGGCCACGGTCACATCGCCCAGAGGCTTGGCCTGGCGCACCAGGGCAATGTGCCCCTCATGCAGGTTGCCCATGGTGGGCACAAACGCAGGGCGGCGGTAGGGGGCCAGGGCCTGGCGCAGGTCGGCAACGGAGCGGGCAATCAGCATGGGGTCGGAGGGGTCAGAAGGAGAGAGGAAAAGGGCTCACCAGGCGTGCACAGCGTTGTCCGGGAAACGGCCTTGCTTCACGGACTGCACATACGCCTCCATGGCGCCGCGCACGCTGCCCGCGTCCTGCATGAAGTTGTGGACGAACTTCGGCATCTTCCCGAGGTTCATGCCCAGCATGTCGTGCAACACCAGCACCTGGCCGGCCGTGCCGTTGCCCGCGCCGATGCCGATGGTGTGGCAGTGCGGCAGCTCGGCCGTGATGTCGGCGGCCAGCGCGGCGGGCACCATCTCCAGCACCAGCATGGCGGCGCCTGCGTCCTGCAGCTCATGGGCCTCCTTGCGCAGCGTGCGGGCCGCGTCGTCGGTTTTGCCCTGCACGCGGTAGCCACCTAGCGCGTGCACCGTTTGCGGCGTGAGGCCCAGGTGGGCGCACACCGGCACGCCGCGCTGCACCAAAAACTCCACCGTGGGCGCCGTCCAGCCGCCGCCTTCGAGCTTGACCATGTGTGCACCCGCCTGCATCAGCAAGCAGGCGCTGCGCAGCGCCTGCTCGCGGCTTTCGGCGTAGGTGCCATAGGGCAGGTCGGCCACGAGCCAGGCCGTGCCCTGCACGCGGTGCAGGCCCCGCGCCACGCTGGCCGTGTGGTAGGCCATGGTGTCGAGCAGCACACCCACCGTGCTGGGCAGGCCCTGACACACCATGCCCAGCGAGTCGCCCACCAGGATGCATTCCACCCCCGCCGCATCGGCCATGGCCGCAAAGGTGGCGTCGTAGGCGGTGAGCATGGTGATCTTCTCGCCTGCGGCACGCATCTGCGCCAGGCGCGGCAGGCTCACGGGCTTGCGCTGGGGCAGGGGTGATGCGGGCGGCAGCGTGCCGTAGGGCGTGGCAGAAACAGGGCTGGTGGCGGTCATGTAGCGTGGTGAGGCCAAAAAATTGCCGCGAGTCTATGCGACCAATACTGGGTGTACTTATTGGTTTCCGGCCCCCAGGTCAGCGGCCCGTGTCGGCGCAGTGGCCTTTGCGTTCCCGGTATGCTCGCGGCCCATGACAGCAGCGTTACCCCCCGCGAAAAGCACCATGAGAGACAACGACGAAGTGAAGGCCCTGGCCCAGGCCGATGTGGCCCGCGCCCTGGCCGAAGACGTGGGCACCGGCGACCTCACCGCCGGCCTGATCGACCCCGCCCGCCGCGCCCGCGCGCGCATCCTGGCGCGCGAAGCTGCCGTGATCTGCGGCGCCCCCTGGGCCGATGCCGCGCTGCGCGCACTCGACCCCACGGTGCAGATCACCTGGCATGTGGCCGAGGGCCAGCGCTGCGCGCCCGACCAGGTGGTGCTGGAGATTGAAGGCAATGCCCGCGCGCTGCTGAGCGCCGAGCGCACGGCACTCAACTTCCTGCAACTGCTGTCGGCGGTGGCCACCAAAACCCGTACCTATGTGGATGTGGTGGCCGGCACCCGCGCCCAGATCGTGGATACGCGCAAGACCATTCCCGGCCTGCGCCTGGCGCAGAAATACGCCGTGCGCGTGGGCGGCGGCACCAACCACCGCATTGGCCTGCACGATGCGGTGCTGATCAAAGAGAACCACATTGCCGCTGCGGGAGGCGTGACGGCGGTGCTGCGCGCCGCCGACAAGGTGGCGTCACAGGCAAAGTTCATCGAGATCGAAGTCGAAACCCTGGAGCAACTGACCGAGGCCTTGGATGCGGGCGCCAGGATGGTGCTGCTGGACAACATGCCCTTGGCCCAACTGCGCGAGGCCGTGCGCATCAATGCCGGCCGCGCCATCCTCGAAATTTCCGGCGGCGTCACGCTCGATGGTCTGCGCGAACTGGCCGAGACCGGCGTGGACCGCATCTCCATCGGCACGCTGACCAAGGACGTGAAGGCCACGGACTTTTCGATGCGCCTGCAGGAGCTGTCATGACCACCGCTGTACTGAACCGCATCGACGTGGAGTACGAGCAGCCGCTCGATACCGAGGAAGGCGCCGTCTGCTCCACCAAACACGCCTGGGCCCGCGTGCCGCCCGAGCCCACCCAGGCTGAGCGTGTCGCGCTCAAGGACAAGATCCGGCGCCTGCTCAAGGAAAAGAACGCGGTCATGGTCTCGCACTACTACGTGCACCCGGACCTGCAAGACCTGGCCGAGGAAACCGGCGGCCTGGTGAGCGATTCGCTGGAGATGGCCCGCTTTGGCCGCGACCACGCGGCGCAGACCCTGGTGGTGAGTGGCGTGCGGTTCATGGGCGAGACGGCCAAGATCCTGAGCCCGGAAAAGACCGTGCTCATGCCCGACCTGGACGCCACCTGCTCGCTGGACCTGGGCTGCCCCATCGACGAATTCAGCGCGTTCTGCGACCAGCACCCCGACCGCACCGTGGTGGTCTACGCCAACACCAGCGCGGCCGTGAAGGCGCGTGCGGACTGGCTGGTCACATCGAGCTGTGCGCTCGACATCGTGAGCGCGCTCAAGGCCGCAGGCCAGAAGATCCTGTGGGCGCCCGACCGCCACCTGGGCGCCTACATCCAGCGTGAGACGGGCGCCGACATGGTGTTCTGGAACGGTGCCTGCATCGTGCATGACGAGTTCAAGGCGCTGGAGCTGGAGCTGCTCAAGCAGCAGCACCCGCATGCCAAGGTGCTGGTCCACCCCGAGAGCCCCGCCGACGTGGTGGCCCTGGCCGACGCCGTGGGCTCCACCAGCGCCATCCTCAAGGCCGCGCGCGAGATGGACGCCACCGAGTTCATCGTGGCCACCGACAACGGCATGATGCACAAGCTGCGCACGCTCAACCCCGGCAAGATGTTTTACGAAGCCCCCACGGCGGGCAACAGCGCCACCTGCAAGAGCTGCGCGCACTGCCCCTGGATGGCGATGAACGGCCTGGCCGATGTGGCCCGCGTGCTGGAGACCGGTGCGAACGCTGTGCACGTGGACTCTGCACTCATCCCGCGTGCGCGCCAGCCGATTGACCGCATGCTGGCCTTCACGGCGGCGCTCAAGAACGGTCAGCCCACCGGCGCACTGTTGCCCCACCTGGGCGCTGCCTGAGTGCGCACGACGTGTTGATGTTTGCTCATGTTTTGATAGCTACAGGCGCATGATCCACTAGCGCCTCCGCCTGCTTTGACTTCTAGTTGCCACATTGACTTCACCCAGCCGCTGAGCGCAGGCGCCGCGCGCCTGCGCCACCGTTTCGAGGTCCCGCGCGAGGTGCTGGTGGCCCAGGCACTGCACGAGGTGCGCGGTGTGCTCGACGCCGTGTTTGCCGCCGCACAGCAAGGACGCTGGTGCGTGGGCCATGTGCGCTACGAGGCCGCCCCGGCCTTCGATGCCGCATTGCAGACCCATGCGGCCGACGGCCCGCTGGCCTGGTTCGCCGTGTACGACGCGCCCCAGCCCGGGACCGACGACGCGGCGGATGCGGCCGCAGCGGCAACCCCAGCGCAGGTGGTGTGGGACGACAGCCCCGAGCGCGAGGCCTTTGACGCCGCACTGGCGCAGATCCAGCAGGCGATTGCGGCGGGCGAGCTGTACCAGGTCAACTACACCGCGCCCTTTCGCGGCACGCTGCAGGGCTCGCCGCAGGCCCTGTTTGCTGCACTGTTGCGCGCGCAGCCCGGGGGCTATGCCGCCTACCTGCAGGCGGGTGACGAGCAGGTGCTGTCGGTGTCGCCCGAGCTGTTTTTTGACTGGCTGGACGCGCCGGAAGGCGGCACCCTGCTGGCCCGCCCGATGAAGGGCACGGCCCCGCGTGGCGCCACCCCCGAGCAGGACGCGCAGCAGGCCGAGCACCTGCGCACGGCGCCCAAGGAGCGTGCCGAGAACGTGATGATCGTGGACCTGCTGCGCAACGACATGTCGCGCATTGCGCTGCCGCACAGCGTGCAGGTGCCTGCGCTGTTTGCCACGCAGGCCTTGCCCACGGTGTGGCAGATGACCTCGGACGTGACGGCGCGCACGCGGCCCGGCACCACGCTGACGGATGTGTTCGCGGCGCTGTTCCCTTGTGGCTCCGTCACGGGGGCGCCCAAGGTGCGCGCCATGCAGATGATCCGCGCGCTGGAGCCCGCGCCGCGCGGCGTGTATTGCGGCGCGGTGGGTGTGGTGCGGCCTGGCGGGGCGGCGGGGCCGGACGGCCTGCACCCGGTGGCGGCCACGTTCAATGTGCCCATCCGCACCGTGGTGCTGCGTGGCGTGTGTACGGGTGCGGGTGCGGAGGCCTCCGCCGGCGTTGCCAAAGCCACCTGCGGCATTGGCAGCGGCATCACCTCGGGTGCCGAGGCGGGCGCCGAATGGGCCGAGTGGCACCACAAGCGCGCCTTTGTCGAGCGGGCCAGCGCTCCGTTCGAGGTGCTCGAAACCCTGGGCCTGCACCACGGCAAATTCGTGCACGCCGACCAGCATGTGCGCCGCATGGGCGAGGCGGCCGCGCATTTCGGCTTTGTGTTCAACGCACATGCGGTGCGCCAGGAGCTGCAGATTGCCGCCCTGCAACACCGCGATGGCGACTGGCGGGTGCGCCTGCTGCTGGCGGCGGATGGCAGCGCCCGCGCCGAGGCCTTTGCGCTGCAGACCACGGCGGTGCCCGTGCGCCTGCAACTGGCGCCGCGCCCCTTTGCGGCCGCGCACAGCGAGTTTGTGCGCTACAAGACCACGCGGCGCGCGCACTACGCGCCGTTTGCACCCACTACCCCCGGCGTGTTCGACACGGTGCTGTGGAACGAGGCGGGCGAGATCACCGAAGGTACCTTCGGCAACATCGCCGCGCTCGTCGATGGGCGCTGGGTGACGCCGCCCCTGTCCTGCGGCCTGCTGCCCGGCGTGGGCCGCGCCGTGGCACTGCAGGACGGCCACGTGGTGGAGGCCGTGCTGCGCGTGGCCGACATCCCCCGCGTGCAAGGCTGGGCGTTCATCAACAGCCTGCGCGGCTGGCTGGACGCCACGCTGGACGCGTAGCCAACCCTTTTCCCGCAACCTCCCTGTTGGCGTGCCGCCCCAGGTGTTTGGCGGCCGCCGCAGGAGCCGTTCAGCGCAATGGATCAGGCCATGGGTGTGTTGCCTTCGGTGGTCGTTCAGGCAGCGGGCCGAGCGTTCCAACGCGCATCCTGTGCATCAGGATGTGACGCTGCTTGCCCGGGCTGTAGGCGCGTGCATGGCGCCCACCCAGCCTGACCGCACCGGCCTGGCAAGGCCGGTTGCTGCGGTCTGGCAAATGCCCCCTTTTGCATCCCGCTACCTGCTGTGCGCTTGCTTACACCGCATCGCACCTGGCCCACAGGCCTATAGGACACGGCCTACAAAAAGCGCTGCGGTGCCCCTCGAACATGAACCCACACAAGACGCCTTTGAAGGCTTTGTGTGCCACCTTTGTTCAACCACTTCGACAGGAGCCACCATGTCTCAAAACAACCCGCAGAACCAGCCCAACACCCCTTCGTCTCAGCGCCAGTCGCCCGCCGGGCAGCAGCAGGCCGAGCAGAGCACGGGCGGCACCACCCACCGCCAGCAAGGTGCCCGCAACGACGCCGACACACACGCGCAGGGCCGCGACCAGAAGCAGCAAGGCAGCCGCGATTCGCACAAGAGCCAGCCCTGAGACCGGGCGGGCCACAACAGCATGTGGCCAGCCGCACCCTTCCATTCCTATTCACTTTCAACTTTTGATATTCCCATTGACCGCAAGGAGAACACCATGGGCTACAGAGACAGCGACGACAGCAACTTTTCCCGCCATGGCATGGGCCGCGATGCCGACGACATGCGCTTTACCGAGCGCGGTGACCACCAGGGCTACGGCAGCGAAGACCATCGCGGCAGCAGCCCTGGCGGTTACCGCCAGGAGTTCGAGAACCGCAATGACCGCAGCGACCGCTATGAGCAAGAACGCTATGGCCACGAACGTTATGGCCAGTACGGCCTGAACCGCAGCCGCGGCGAATCGCAGGGCTACCCGCGCTCGGGGCGCGAAGGTTTTGGCGCGTATGGGCCTCAGGGCCGCTCGGGCTATGACAACGGCCCCGGCCGTCAGCACCAGGCCTGGGGCGCCCCGTACGAGAGTCAGGGTTTTCGCGATGACGAAGGGCGCTTTGCCTCGCCCTATCGCGACGATGCACGCGGCCAGGTTGGCTATGGCAACGTCTATGGCTTCACCCGCAATGCACCGCCCGCCCAGCAGAGCCGGGGCCACCGCGATCCCGACTACCAGCAGTGGCGCGACGAGCAACTGCGCATGCTGGATGACGACTACGACAGCTGGCGCAAGGAGCGCTACCAGAAGTTCTCGGATGACTTCAGCCAGTGGCGCTCCAGCCGCACCAGCGGCAGTTCGGGTCAGCAGCAGCCCGGCCAGCAGAACCAGAAAGGCGCGGGCTCCCAGAGCGCATCCAGCACTGCGTCTGGCGGCAACCAGGGCAACACCGGCAAGTCCAAGGATGCCAGCTGACCGTTGCTGCGACTGACGCGGCCGGACCGGGGCAGTGTGTACTGGCCTGGCCCGGCCCGGTCGTTGAACTCGCCGTCCGTACCACCGTGGGCGCACTGGCCTTGAAGCCCAGGCGCCCCTTTTTTGGCTCCGGTTGACCTATAGAGCCCCTGTCGGCAGAAAGACATTCCCCCATGACCGCATCCGTCCCCTTCGCTCCCGGCCACTGAGGGCGCGATCCATGCCTTTACCCAGGTGCTGGCGCACAACTGGCCGACCGGGGAATCCGCGTGAGAGCGGTGGCGCTAGGGCCAGTGTGGACACCGCTGATCCCGGCGGACCGCCCGGCCGAGGAGTTGGAAAAGGTTGGCGTCACCACGCGTCTGGACCGCCCGGCGCAACCCGAGGAGATCTCGCCCGCCGACGTGTTCCTGGCGGCCCCGTGTTGCTCCAGCTACATCACGGGCATCGTGCAGCCCATCACCGGCAACGCAGGCGACGGGGCCTGAGACGGGGGCAGGAGCGCAGCGTCAGAGCCGCTCTTTGGCGTACGAGCCCCGGTCCATATCGACGATCTCCACGCTCAATTGCACCATCACGCCCTGTGGCTTGGGGGTGCGCTCGCGCAGCACCGCGGCAATGAGGTCGGACAGCTCCTTCTTGGCCTCGGGCGTGCGGCCTGACAGCAGGCGCAGCTGTGCGTGCACAAAGGCGCGGTTGGCGGGCGCGATGCCGATCTCGAAGCTATCGGCCACGATGAAGCGCGTCTTCAGGTCGGCCTCGTCCTGCACCTGGGGATGTGCGCACAGGGCGGCGTTCAGGGCCGTCAACGTTTCGGCTTCGGGGTAGTGGGGCAGGTTGGCCGAGTATTCGATGGTCAGGTGGGGCATGGAATCGTCTCGCTGGAAGGATAGGGGAGGGCCTGCACTGGCAGGGCGCCTGGGCTGTGCATGGTACTGCGGCTTGTCAGCGACTCACCAACGGTGTCGCCAGCGCATGCAGCGCGGCCAGCAGTTGCGCCACATCGTCGGTGGTGTGCGCGGCGGACAGTGCAATGCGCAGCCGCGCCGTGCCCGCTGGCACGGTGGGCGGGCGGATGGCAGGCACCCACAGTCCTTTGGCGCGCAGGCCTTCCATCACCGCCAGCGCCGCTTCGTTGCTGCCGATGATCAGGGCCTGCACGGGGGTGTGCGACGGCAGCAGGTGCCAGCCCAGCGATGCTGGCAGCGTGGACAGGCCTTGGCGCAGTTGCGCGATGAGTCCGTCCAGGTGCGCGCGCCGGTCGTCGGCTTCCTCCATGAGCTGCAGGCTTTGGCGCAGTGCGCTCGCCAGCAGCGGTGGCGCGGCGGTGGCAAAGATGTAGGTGCGCGTTTTTTGCAGCAGCCATTCGATGAGGGCTGCATCGCCGGCCACAAAAGCGCCCGCCACGCCCGCTGCCTTGCCCAGCGTGGCCATGTACAGCACGCGGCGCGAGGCGTGGGGGCCCGTCAGCCCCGCCCGTGCCAGGCTGCCGCGCCCTTGGGGGCCCAGCACGCCAAAGCCGTGGGCATCGTCCAGCAACAACAGTGCGTCGTAGCGCTCACACAGCGCGAGCAGGGCTGGGATGTCGATGAGATCGCCGTCCATGCTGAACACCGCGTCGCTGATCACCAGTTTGCGCCTTGCGGGGCTGGCGGCAAGCTGCGCTTCCAGCGCTGCCAGGTCGGCGTGGGGATAGCGGTGGATGGTGGCGCGCGACAGGCGGGCACCGTCGATCAGGCAGGCGTGGTTGAGTGCATCGGAGAACAGCGCATCGCCGTCACCCACCAGCGCGGGGATGATGCCGGTGTTGGTGGCATAGCCCGCGTAGAAGTACAGCGCACGGGGCAGTTGCACGAAGGCGGCCAGGTCGTGCTCGAGCGCATCGTTGGCGGCGCTGTGCCCGCTCACCAGGGGCGAGCCGCCGGAGCCCACGCCAAAGGTGTGCGTGGCGTCGCGGGCAGCCTCGGCCAGCGCTGGGTGGCTGGCCAAGCCCAGGTAGTCGTTGCTGCAAAAGGCCAGCATGGGCTGGCCGTCCACCAACAGGCGGGCACCCTCGGCGGGCACCACCACGCGGCGGCGGCGCAGCAGGTGCGCGCGCTCGATGTCGGCCAGGCGCGCGGGGATCTCGTCGAGCCACGACGTTTGTGGTGCCGTGGCGCTTGTCATCGCCAGTCCTTGGGCAAATCAAACACCAGGCTGCCGGGTTCGGGTAGCTCCTGGTGCGGCACATCGGCCAGCAGCGGTGCACCCAGCCGGGTACGCAGGTAGGCAATGTTGTCCTCCACCGCCTCCATGTCGGGGTCCACCCGGTTGGCCACCCAGCCCGCCAGCGTGAGGCCCCGCGCACGGATGGCCTCGGCGGTCAGCAACGCATGGTTCAGGCAGCCCAGCCGCAAACCCACCACCAGCACCACCGGCAAGGCCAAGGCCTGGGCAAGGTCTGCGCCAGTCAGCGTATCGGTGAGCGGCACATGAAAACCGCCTGCCCCCTCCACCACCACGGCGTCGGCCTGTGCGGCCAGCGTTTGGTAGCTGGCGACGATGGCAGCGATGTCGATCTGCACACCCGCCCGCGCTGCGGCGATGTGGGGCGAGAGCGGGTCGGGCAGCAGCACGGGGTTGTCCAGCGCTGGCGGCACGGCCAGGGTAGAGGCCGAGCGCAGCGCAATCGCGTCTTCACTGGCCCAGTCGTCCCCCCAGGGCACCAGGCCAGCCGCCACGGGCTTCATGCCCACCACGCGGCGGTGGTGGCGCGCCAGAGCGTGTAGCAGTCCGGCGGACACCAGCGTCTTGCCGACACCGGTGTCGGTGCCGGTCACAAAACATCCCATCATCAACTTTCCTCCTGCAGGGTGGCGTTCAGCGCATCAAGCGCGCCGCTGGCGAGGCTCTGCACGGCCTCGTCGTCGAGTGCATAGGGCGGCATGGCGTACAGCGTTTTGCCAATGGGTCGCAGTACCAATCCGCGTGCCATGGCGTGCTGGTGGTAGCGGCGCGCAAAGTCGGGCAGCGGGGTGTTCACATCCCAGGCCCAGATCATTCCGATGCGGCGTGCATGCCGCACACGCGGGTGCTGTGCCAAGGGTGCGCACGCCGCATCGATGCGCTGCGCCAGCGTCTGGTTGGTTTTCAGCGCATCCAACTGTTCAAACAACTCCAGCGTGGCCAGCGCCGCGCGGCAGGCCAGCGGGTTGCCGGTGTAGGAGTGCGAATGCAGAAAGCCCCGCGCCACATCGTCGTCGTAGAACGCGGCGTACACCGCATCGGTGGTGAGCACGGCCGACAGCGGCAGTGTGCCGCCCGTGAGGCCTTTGGACAGGCAAATGAAATCCGGCCGGATTCCGGCCTGCTGGTGGGCGAACATGGTGCCCGTGCGGCCAAAGCCCACGGCGATTTCGTCTACCACCAAGTGCACTTCGTAGCGGCTGCACAGCGCACGCGCCAGGCGCAGGTATTCGGGGTCGTGCATCGCCATGCCCGCTGCGCATTGCACCAGGGGCTCCACGATCAGCGCGGCGGTGGTGGCGTGGTGCTCCTGCANCCAGCGCCGCAGCGGCACGTCGGGCCACGTCCTGTGCGGTCTCCCCCGGTGCCGCACCGCGTGCGTCAGGGCTGGGCACGGTGTCGGCCAGGCGCACCAGCGGGGCATAGGCTTCGCGAAAGATCGCAATGTCGGTCACGGCCAGCGCGCCCACGGTTTCGCCGTGGTAGCCACCGGCCAGACCCACAAAGCGGCTCTTGGCGGGGCGACCGGTGTTGCGCCAGTAGTGTGCGCTCATCTTCAGGGCGATCTCGGTGGCGGCTGCGCCGTCGCTGCCGTAGAACGCATGGCCCAGGCCGGTGAGGGCGGCCAGTCGCTCGGACAGCTCCACCACGGGCGCGTGAGTGAAGCCCGCCAGCATCACATGGTCCAGCTGGCCAAGCTGGTCCACCAGCGCGGCCTGGATGTGTGGGTGGCTGTGGCCGAACAGGTTGACCCACCAGGAGCTGATGCCGTCCAGATAACGCTGGCCATTGGTGCCGTAGAGCCACGGGCCCTGCGCGCGGGCAATCGCCACGGGCGGCTGGGCCTCGTGCCGCTTCATCTGGGTGCACGGGTGCCAGACGGCAGCCAGGCTGCGGGCCACCAGAGCGTCATGGTTCGGCGCCATCGTTACAGGGCCTGCGTGGGCACTGCGTGGTGCAGTTCCGTCTGGCGGTTGTGGTCGTCCACAAACACCAGTTGCGGCTGGTGCGCGGCCACCTGGTCTTCGTGCACCTGGGCGAAGGCCGCAATGATGATGAGATCGTCCACTGCAGCACGGCGTGCGGCTGAGCCGTTCACCGAGATCATGCCGCTGCCGCGCTGGCCCCTGATGGCGTAGGTGACAAAGCGCTCGCCGTTGTTGATGTTCCAGATGTGGATCTGCTCGTTCTCTGCGATGTTGGCGGCGTCCAGCAGGTCTTCGTCGATGGCGCAGGAGCCTTCGTAGTGCAGCTCGCACTGGGTCACGGCCACGCGGTGGATCTTGGATTTGAGCAGGGTGCGGAACATCGGGCTTCCTTGGGTGAAGTCTGTGAACTTTTGGGGGGTGGCCTGCCGGTGGCAGGGCCATGGCCGGTCAGGGCTGTGGAAAGTCCAGCGCGCAGCTGTCGCCCAGTGCCTCGCGCCACACGCGCACGCGGCTCAGGCTGGCGAGCAGGTCGGCGGGCAGTGCCTGGGCGATGAACAGGCACAGGTTCTCCAGCGTGGGTGTGCCCAGGCCGGGCACTTCGTCGAGCATGTGGTGGTCCAGCTGCTCGCGCACCACGGCCAGGCCCTGGCGCAGCAGGCCCAGGTCCAGCACCATGCCGGTGGCAGGGTCGCGCAGGCCGGTCAGGAACACTTCGGCGTGGTAGGTGTGGCCGTGTACGCGACGGCTGCCTTCGGCCTCGATCTCGCGGCGCAGGGTGTGGGCGGCGTCGAAGAAAAAGCGCTGGGAGATGGTGAACAACATACGGGAACCAGAAAAGAAAACCGCGTCACCGGATGCCGGTGAGCTTGTGGGTTTGCAGGCTCAATCGCCATGCAGGGTGGGCCAGGCAGGCGTCAATGCAGGCGGCAGTGTTCTGGCGCTGCAGCAGGCCGTCCATGGGCTGCAGAAAGCGGAGGGTGAACTGCGTGTCCTGCTCCAGCGCCAACAGGTCAAAGCCGGGCTGGGGCCAGACGAGTTTCAGCTCCTGCCCGCTGCGCTGCACCCACGGTGCACCCGCCTTGGGGCTGATGCACAACCAGTCGATGCCTTCGGGAGCGGCCACGGTGCCGTTGCTCTCGACGGCAATGCGGAACTGCTGGGCGTGCAGCGCGTCGATCAGCGCCGCATCCACCTGCAGCAAGGGCTCGCCACCCGTCAGCACCACCAGGCGGTGGCCCGCGCCCGCAGGCCATTGGGCGG
Source organism: Acidovorax sp. 22279 (assembly GCF_052045435.1). Lineage (NCBI taxonomy): Bacteria > Pseudomonadati > Pseudomonadota > Betaproteobacteria > Burkholderiales > Comamonadaceae > Acidovorax > Acidovorax sp. 22279. The sequence goes on along the minus strand of NZ_JBQEOV010000007.1, from coordinate 49,194 downwards.
CGATCAATTCGGCCAGTGCGGTGGCCGTCTCGAATTTGCCGCCCAGTGTGCCGTCCGTGCCCACAAAGTCGGTGTCGCAGAATTGGCAGATGGCCTGCGCACGGTCTTGCTCGCGGCCCGTCCAGAGGTTGCAGCCTGCAAAGCGGCAGAACACGGCGGGCGTGCCCGCCTGGCCGCCTTCGCCTTGCAGGGTGTAGAAAATTTCTTTGACGCTGTAGGTCATCGCGGCACCGGCGGAACAAGGATGGTGGGGGCGGCAGGCGCTGCCACCTCGGGGTAGTCGCGGCTGAAATGTAGGCCCCGGCTTTCGCGGCGCAGCTGGGCGCTTTTCACGATGAGGTCGGCCACCTGCACCAGGTTGCGCAGCTCCAGCAGGTCGCGCGTGACGTGGAAGTGTGCGTAGAACTCCTGGATCTCGCCCTGCAGCATCGCAATGCGGTGCGCGGCGCGCTCCAGCCGCTTGTTGGTGCGCACGATGCCCACATAGTCCCACATGAAGCGGCGCAGCTCGTCCCAGTTGTGGGAGATGACGACGGATTCATCCGCATCGGTCACGCGGCTGTCGTCCCAGGCGGGCACGGTGGGCAGTTCTGTGGTCGGCGCTGCGGCGATGGCCTGCGCGGCGGCGCGTGCAAACACCATGCATTCGAGCAGCGAGTTGCTGGCCAGGCGGTTGGCGCCGTGCAGGCCGGTGCAGGCCACTTCGCCCACGGCGTACAGGCCGGGCAGGTCAGTGCGGCCCGCCAGGTCGGTCAGCACGCCGCCACAGGTGAAGTGGGCGGTGGGCACCACGGGGATCGGCTCCTTCGTGATGTCGATGCCCAGCGACGCGCAGTGGGCCAGGATGTTGGGGAAATGTTCCTGCAAAAACGCGGGGCTCTGGTGCGAGATGTCGAGGTGCACACAATCGAGGCCGTGTTTCTTCATCTCGAAGTCGATGGCGCGGGCCACCACGTCGCGCGGGGCCAGTTCGGCGCGTGGGTCGTGGTCGAGCATGAAGCGCGTGCCGCCGGCAGAGGGGGGCAGCTTGAGTTGTCCACCTTCACCGCGCACCGCCTCGCTGATGAGGAAGGATTTTTCGTGCGGGTGGTACAGGCCCGTGGGGTGGAACTGGATGAATTCCATGTTCGCCACGCGGCAGCCCGCGCGCCAGGCTGCGGCAATGCCGTCGCCCGTGGCGGTGTCGGGGTTTGTGGTGTACAGGTACACCTTGCCTGCGCCGCCCGTGGCCAGAATGGTCTGCGGTGCGCGGAAGGTGACGACCTCGTCGGTGTCGCTGTCCAGCGCATACAGCCCCAGGCAGCGGTTACCCGGCAAGCCCAGCTTGCGCGTGGTGATCAGGTCCACCAGCGTGTGCTGCTCGAACAGCGTGATGCCGGGCGTGGCGCGCACCACGTCGATCAGCGTGCGCTGCACGGCCGCGCCGGTGGCGTCGGTCACGTGGGCAATGCGGCGCGCGCTGTGGCCGCCTTCGCGCGTGAGGTGCAACTGGTCGCCTTCGAGCGTGAAGGGCACGCCCAGCTGGCGCAGCCAGGCGATTGATGCGGGTGCGTTTTCCACCACAAAGCGTGTGGTGGCCAAGTCGCACAGGCCTGCGCCGGCCACCAGCGTGTCTTCGATGTGCGCGGCAAAGCTGTCGTCGTCGGCCAGCACTGCGGCAATGCCGCCCTGGGCCCAGCCGCTCGATCCATCTTGCAGCGTGCGCTTGGTGATGACGGCCACGCGGTGCGTGGGCGCCAGGTGCAGGGCGGCCGAGAGGCCGGCGAGGCCGCTGCCTACGATGAGAACGTCGAAGTCGTGGGATGCCATGGCTTGCGTGTGAAGGGGGTAGTGCCACGGCCACCGGCCAGGGCGGTGAACAGTGGAAGGCGGCCCTAGGCCGGCGTGTAGGCCAGGCGCACGTAGATGGGCGCAAACGCTTCGGCCTGCGTGATCTCGATCAGCGTCTCTTTGGCCAGCTCCAGCAGCGCAATGAAGGTCACCACCAGCACGGTGCTGCCTTTTTCGGGCTCGAAGAGTTCTTCAAACTCCACAAAACGGCGGCCCTGCAGGGTCTTGAGCACCATGCTCATGTATTCGCGCACGCTCAGTTCCTCGCGCGTGATCCGGTGGTGCTGTACCAGCTTGGCGCGCTTCAGGATGTCGCGCCAGGCCTCCTGCAGCTCCACCACATGCACGTCGGGAAAACGCGGCTGCAGGCTTTGCTCGATGTAGACCTGGGCTTTGAGGAAGTCGCGGCCATATTGCGGCATCTGCCCCAGGCGGGCGGCAGCCATCTTCATCTGCTCGTATTCGAGCAGGCGGCGCACCAGCTCGGCGCGTGGGTCTTCGGGTTCTTCGCCTTCTGCCTGCTTCTTGGGCGGCAGCAGCATGCGTGACTTGATCTCGATCAGCATGGCGGCCATCAGCAAATACTCGGCCGCCAGTTCCAGGTTGCGGCTGCGGATCTCGTCCACATACGCCAGGTACTGCTTGGTCACCCCCACCATGGGGATGTCGAGGATGTTGAAATTCTGCTTGCGGATCAGGTACAGCAGCAAATCCAGCGGGCCTTCAAAGGCTTCGAGGAAGACTTCGAGCGCGTCGGGCGGGATGTACAGGTCCTGCGGCAGCGCAAACAGCGGTTCGCCGTACAGGCGGGCCAAGGCCACCTGGTCCACCACCACGGGCATGCCCGCCGCGTCCAGCGAGGGCGCGCCGGGGGAGTCTGCCGCTTCGGCTGCGTTCGCGGTGGTCATGGTTTGCTATTGAGTCAGGAGCTATCAGCGCAATAAATACCTGCGCTTGCGGCTCAAAAGATGCTCAATCGGCGTTGGTCTGGTACACGTAGGGCTTCTGGGCCACCTGGGCGTCGCGGTACTCGCCCCAGATCTTGCGGTCCACCTGCTTGTCCCACAGCAGGGCACGGCCGGCTTGTTGCTGCTGGTCCAGTTCGGGACGGCTCGCCTTGAGCTGGTTGATGAACTGGGTGGCGTCGGATTGGTAGTCGGGGCGGCGGAAAATAGACATGGACTGTGAACTCTTTCTTGGAACGCGTCAGGCACAGTGATGCACCGAAGGTCCAAGATTTTACCGGGACGAATTTATGCGCTTGATATATCGCTCCGCTGCCCTGGCGGCCGCCACCCTTTCCCTGCTGGTGCTTGCCGCCTGCGACCCGCAACGCATCAGCGAACTCAAGGAGGGCGTTTCGACCGAAGCCGACGTGCGAGACCGCTTCGGCGCCCCCGAGAACGTGTGGGACGAGCCCGGTGGCGCGCGCACCTTCGAGTACAACCGCCAGCCTGCCGGCCAGGTCAACTACATGATCACCATCGGCCCCGACGGCCGCATGACCGCGCTGCGCCAGGTGCTTACGCCCGAGACCTTTGCGCGTGTGTCGCCCGGCATGCGCATGGACGAGGTGCGCCGCCTGCTGGGCAAGCCCGCCAAGGTCACGCCCTACGAGCTGAAAAAGGAGACCTGGGCCGACTGGCGCTACCTGGAGGCTCCCAACCAGTCCAAGGTCTTCACGGTGGTCTATGGGCCCGACCAGTTTGTGCTGCGCACGCAGACGGGTGCGGACACGGACGCGCCCGAGTTCAAGGGCGGCAAGTAGCGGCGCCTGCGCGCACCTGCGCACACTGGCGCGTTGCTTGCTTCTCATCTTGCAGACTGAACGCTGGACGCGCGCCGGGCTGTCCCCAAGTGCCCAGCACTCCACCGGCGGAAAGCCCCCGCGCCTTTGCCACGCACCCCAACGCTGAACGCCCATGCCCGATACCCAGCCCCCCGCCCACGACGCCGCACCGCCGCTATCCGCCCTGCGCCATGGCACCTTTGAAGACGCCCAGGCCCTGTTTGCGGGCACCCTGTTTGTGGCCATGGCGCTCATGCTGTTCAACCAGGCGGGGCTGCTGGTGGGCGGCACGGCGGGCGCGGCGTTCTTGCTGCACTACGTCACCGGCATCTCGTTCGGCAAGCTGTTCTTTGTGGTCAACCTGCCGTTCTACTGGTTTGCCTGGACGCGCATGGGGCGCGAGTTCACGATCAAGACCTTTGTCTGCGTGGGCCTGCTGTCGCTGCTGACCGAGCTGTTCCCGCACGTGATGCATGTGGACTACCTGAACCCGCTGTTCGCCTCGTTGCTGGGCGGGCTGCTGCTGGGCACGGGCTGCCTGTTCCTGGCACGCCACCGCTCCAGCCTGGGCGGGGCCACCGTGGTGTCGCTGTACCTGCAAGGCCGCTACGGCATGCGTGCGGGCAAGGTGCAGATGATGATCGATGGCACCGTCGTGCTGCTCGCACTGTGGGTGGTGCCGGTAGACCGTGTGGCGTATTCGGTGCTGGCGGTGCTGGTGATGAGCGGGTTTTTGTGGATCAGCCACCGGCCAGGGCGCTACGTGGGCCATTGAGCGAGACAGCCGCCAGCGCGGTGGCTGACAGTCCCGTCGGTTGAGCGCGACCCCGGGGTTCTGAGTCCCGCCAAACGCTATGGGGCCATTCCATTCTCTGCGTCAACCCTGCTTCAGGGGGGTGCGCTTGCGCGTTCTCCCGCCATAGAGTTCCAGGCACCCCGCCTGCACGCGCACGAGGGAGCCGGACCTGTTCGTGCCTCCCGAGGGGTTGAAGTGTCCATGCAGTTCACAGACCCGGAGAACCCTTGATGTATCGAAATTTTTCTGCCATGGCTGAGGCCCTGCGTGTGAGGCTTGCCGGTGCGGCATGGGCGTTGCCTCTGGTCATGGCAGGCGTCCTGGCAGCTTGCGGAGGCGGTGGTGGGGACTCTGCCGAGCCACCGCCTCCCCCACCACCGCCCTCCGCGGTGCAGCATCCGGTGGGGGGCACGGTGACGGGGCTGACGGGAACGCTGGTACTCGCCAACGGAACGGGTGCGGAAGTGAGCATCACGGCCAGCGGCAGTTACGTCACCAATGTTGCGCAGGGGCAGGCTTACAACATTGTTGTGCGCACCCAGCCGGTGGGGCAGACCTGCGTGGTGGAAAACGGCTCGGGCGTGGTGACGGGCCCGGTCACCAACATCCTGGTGACCTGCACCACCAACACCTACGCCGTGGGTGGGACCATTACGGGCCTGGCGGGGGGGCTGAGGCTGCGGCTGAACGGCGCTGCAGATTTGCTGTTGACTGAGAACGGCGCTTTCCGGTTTGCATCGCCGGTTTCTCACGGCAGCGCCTATGCGGTCACGGTGTATGCGCAGCCTGTGGATCAGGCCTGTACGGTCGAAGCTGGCACCGGAGTCGCTGTGGCGCCGGTCACCCAGGTGAGGGTGCTTTGCAGCACGATCTATACGCCGCCTCCGCCACCGCCCCCACCGCCGCCAGCTCCTCCGGCGCCGGGTGGCCTGGGCATTGGCTACGGGACGAAGGCGCTGATCTTTTCGTGGACTTCGGCGCCGGGTGCAACCAGCTACACGGTGTACGAGGACCCGGATGGCGCAGGCCCGCTGACACCCGTGCAGATCGGGTCCACCGCCACCACAGGGCTGACCTATGCAGTACCGGTGCTGCTGCACCTGCGGCTGAATGCCACCTACACCGTGCAGGCCTGCAATGCGGGTGGGTGCAGCGCCCCGTCGACGTCTGTAGCGGCCGACTTGGTGCGTGCCATTGGGTACTTCAAGGCGTCGGCGACCACCGTCGAAGGCCGCTTTGGCAACCGTGTGGCCTTGTCCAGCAACGGCACCACCTTGGCCGTGGGGGCCTATGGCGAGGGTGGCAACACCGGAGCGGTGTACGTCTTCACGAAGAGTGGCGCCACGTGGTCGCAGCATGCGCGCATTGCCGCCCCCAACGGCGAGGCCAACGATTATTTTGGCAATGCCGTGGCGCTGTCTGCCGACGGCAACACGCTGGCCATCGGCGCGGACGGCGAGAGCAGCGACCAGAAGGGCACGTTTGCGACGATGCCCGCCACCAACAACCTGGCCAGCAACTCCGGCGCCGTCTATGTCTATTCCCGCACAGGTGCAGCCTGGTCGCAGCAGGCCTTCATCAAGGCGAACAACGCGGATGCCGACGATCTTTTCGGTTCATTCGTAGCCCTCTCGAACGACGGCAACACCCTGGCTGTGGGGGCCTACAACGAGGATGGTGACCTGACTGGAACACACGGCAATGCAGCCTATGCTGCGTCCGGGGCTGCCTACGTCTTTGCCCGCACGGGCACCAGCTGGGCACAGCAAAGTTACCTCAAGGCCTCCAACGCAGGCGCGGGAGATTTCTTCGGCATCTACCTCAGCCTGTCTGGCGCGGGCGACACCCTGGCGGTGGGCGCGTTCTTTGAGCGCAGCGCTTTGGCAAGTGATCCCGCGGATGACACCTTGACCAATGCCGGTGCGGCTTACGTGTTCCAGCGCAATGCAGGGGCATGGTCGCAGCAGGCCTATCTGAAGGCCCCCAGTCCCCAAGCGCAGGACCGCTTCGGTGTGTCGGTCATCCTGTCAGGCGACGGCAACACGCTGGCGGTTGGCATGGATGGAGACAGCAGCAACTACACAGGCACCTTCGTCGTGCCGCCACCGCGCAACACCCTGGCACTCAACTCTGGCGCGGTGTTTGTGTTCATTCGCGCAGGTGGCGTCTGGCAGTCGCAGGCGTACTTGAAAGCTTCCAACACCCGTACCCCCCACCGGTTTGGCAACAACTTGGCCATGTCCAGCGACGGCAACACGCTGGTGGTGCCGTCGTACCGGGACGACAGCAATGCGCGCGGATTCAATGGCGACCAGGCTAACACCGCCGCTGCGGATGCGGGCGCTGTGCTGGTGTTTCGCCGCAGCGCGGGCGCCTGGGCGCAGCAAGCCTACCTGAAGGCACCCAATACGGGCGCTGGGGACCGGTTTGGTGGCCGTGTGGCGATATCGGGTGACGGCACTACCCTGGCCGTGGGGGCATCCACTGAAGACAGTGGATCGACTGGCGTTGGGGGCAACCAGGCCGACGAAAGCAGCACCAACGCGGGCGCGGTGTACCTGTACTGAAAACTGGATGATGGGAGGCAGTCAACATGCCGCCCCTTCCTCTATCGGCGGATGGCGAGGGGCTCAGCACCCCTCGGTATCCTTGTCGGTTGCTTTGTCTATGAGCGTTGCACGCCTTACCGCACCCGCATGCCTGGCGTGGCGCCCGGCCAGGGGTTGAGCACGTAGATGCCGGGGTTGGCCTTTTCGTCACCATGGCTGGCGGCCAGCACCATGCCTTCGCTCACGCCAAACTTCATCTTGCGCGGGGCGAGGTTGGCCACCATCACGGTGTGCTTGCCCACCAGGTCTTCGGGCTTGTAGGCGCTGGCAATGCCGCTGAACACGTTGCGCATGCGGCCTTCGCCCACGTCCAGCGTCAGGCGCAGCAGCTTGGTGGAGCCTTCGACCGGCTCACAGTTCACGATCAGCGCAATGCGCAGGTCGATCTTGGTGAAGTCGTCGATGGTGATGGTGGGGGCGAGTTCTTCGCCACCAGGATGGGAGTTGGCTGCTACGGTTTCAGTAGCTGCTGGCGCTTGTTCTGCTTGCGCTGGGGCCTCAAACAGTGCTTCAAGCTGTTCGGGGGTCACGCGCTGCATCAGGTGCTGGTAGGGCTGGATGGCTTGCACGTCGCCCGCCACGTTCCACTGCTGCATGTTTACGCCCACAAAGCCTTGCACGGCCTGGGCCAGGCCCGGGAGCACAGGTGCCAGGTAGCGGGTGAGCGCGGCAAAGGCGTTGACGAGCACCGAGCACACCTGGTGCAGGGCCTCGTTGTTGGCAGCGTCCTTGGCCAGATCCCAGGGCTTGTTCTGGTCCACATAGGCGTTGACCTTGTCGGCCAGCAGCATGATCTCGCGCGTGGCCTTGCTGTATTCCCGCGTTTCGTACATCTGCGCGATGGCGTCACTGGCGCCGCGCACCTCGGCCAGCAGGGCTGTGCCCGTGGTGCCAAATTGGTCGGTCAGCTTGCCGTCAAAGCGCTTGGTCAAGAAGCCCGCCGCGCGGCTGGCAATGTTCACGTACTTGCCGATCAAGTCGCTGTTCACCCGCAGCATGAAGTCTTCCGCATTGAAGTCGATGTCTTCATTGCGGGCCGATAGCTTGGCGGCCAGGTAGTAACGCAGCCATTCGGCATTCATGTTCAGGCTCAAGTACTTGAGCGGGTCCAGGCCCGTGCCCCGGCTCTTGCTCATCTTCTCGCCGTTGTTCACGGTCAAAAAGCCGTGCACGAACACGTTGTTGGGCGTCTTGCGGCCGCTGAAGTGCAGCATGGCGGGCCAGAACAGCGTGTGGAAGGTGACGATGTCCTTGCCAATGAAGTGGTACTGCTCCATGGCTGGGTCGGCCATGTAGGCGTCGTAGCTTTCGCCACGCTTTTCCAGCAGGTTCTTCAGTGACGCGAGGTAGCCCACGGGGGCATCCAGCCACACGTAGAAGTATTTGCCGGGCGCGTCGGGGATCTCGATGCCGAAGTAGGGCGCGTCGCGGCTGATGTCCCAGTCGCCCAGGCCTTCACTGGTGGTGCCGTCGGGGTTGGTGCGGACGGTGAACCATTCCTTGATCTTGTTGGCCACCTCGGGCTGGAGCTTGCCATCCTGCGTCCAGTTCTCCAGGAACTCCACGCAGCGTGGGTCCGACAGCTTGAAGAAGAAGTGCTCTGAATTCTTCAGCTCGGGCTTGGCACCCGACAGGGCTGAGAAGGGGTTGATCAGGTCGGTGGGGGCGTACACCGTGCCGCACACTTCGCAGTTGTCGCCATACTGGTCCTTGGCGTGGCACTTGGGGCATTCGCCCTTGATGTAGCGGTCGGGCAGGAACATGTTCTTCTCGGGGTCGAAGAACTGCTCGATGGTGCGCACCTCGATCAGACCACCGTCGGCGCGGTCGCGCAGGTCGCGGTAGATCTGTCGGGCCAGCTCGTGGTTTTCGGGCGCGTCGGTGCTGTGCCAGTTGTCAAAACTGATGTGAAAGCCGTCCAGGTACTGCTTGCGGCCGGCAGCGATGTCGGCCACGAACTGCTGGGGCGTCTTGCCGGCCTTTTCGGCGGCGATCATGATGGGCGCGCCGTGGGTGTCGTCGGCACCCACAAAGTTGACCGCGTTGCCCTGCATGCGCTGGAACCGCACCCAGATGTCGGCCTGGATGTATTCCATGATGTGGCCGATGTGGAAGTTGCCGTTGGCATACGGCAGGGCGGTGGTAACGAAGAGTTTGCGGGCGGAGGTCGTCATGGGATGCGGCTTTCTCAGGCGGAACCCGCGATTTTAGGGGGTTGTGGTATGTCTGGCCGCGTGAGGCTTTGGGGCAAGCGACGGATACCACCCCGCCAATGGCAAAATTTCAAGCGGCACGCGAGTCGCCCCCTGGCCCTGGAAAAATCCAGCGGCGTCTTTCCCCAACTCTTGCGCAGTCTTTGCGGTTTTTCAGGTCTTCAACATGTCGTGTCCGTGTGCTGGTTGGGTCGTCTCGCGAGTGAGTTTGCGAAAGTCGTTGTACACGTGGCTGTTGAGCTTGTCATTCAGCGCTGTGCCGTCGCTTGCGGCGCCCGTCATTACCACCGTCGCCGAGGATTCTTTTTCCTACGCCAACAACATATCGCTGGTAGGGCAAAACGGGGGCACTGGATGGACTGGAGCCTGGGTTTCTGACAGTATTTCGTTCACCGATTTTTTTACGAACTCTGTGGGGCTGTCGGTGCCGGGTTTGGCAGGCGCAGGGGGTAAGGTGGTGTACCGGGCCGGGTCGCAGCTGAATGATGCTGCGCGAGACTTGCCGTTGCAAAACTCCGGTGTTCTTTTCGTGCAGTTCGTCTCGCAGTTTGGCACCCAGTCTGGCGGCGGCACGCCGAACCTTCGTTTCATCAATGCAGGTGTAACTACGGGTGCAGTGGGCAACAACGGTGCATGTGGCAGCCCCGTATATGCCATTCTTGACAACACTTTGCAGCCAGTGGCCGGCGCGTGCAGCGCAGTGGCGCTCAATACCCTCAGCGCCGTGGTGCTGCGCATTGACTACACAGCCAATCTGACCCAAATGTGGGTGCTGTCCAGCTTGTCGGGATTCGATTACTTGAATCCGCCAGCTCCCTCGGCGTCTTATGCCGGTTTGTCACCAGCATTCCAGCGTATTGCGTTTTATAGCCGCAGCCCTGCCAGCATTGATGAACTGAAAGTGTTTCGGGTGACGGCTCCACCCTCTGCGCCCTCTCCGGTGCCCGGACTGTCGGGTGAGGGTGTTGGAGTCCTGGCGGCGTTGCTGGCGCTGGCGGCCGTGTGGCGCGGGGCGAGCAGGTTTCGCCGCCGGTAAGCGGTTGCTTCGGCGGGCACCTCTCAGGTGTGGTGCCGCATCTGCACCTCGGCACCGGTATCCGTCCATCCAAAAAATTGGCACACCTCGGCCCGCATGGCCAGGGTGTCGGTCCGGCCCAGGGCCATCAGCTCCTGCGTGTAGCCGGACTCGAACAGCAGGTAGCTGGCCAGCGCCGCGCCGCGCACATCGGCCATGTTGGACGTGACGCCCAGGGCGCCCAGCATGGTGCGCACGGGCGTGGGCAGGTCGCCCACGTGGCGCGCAGCCACGGCATCCAGGCGCTGGGATGGCGCAATCACCAGCAGCTCGATGGGGCGCAGTGCGCTGTGCAGGCGCTTTTCTTCGGGGATGAGGGACAGGGTCTGGTTGATGCGCTGCACGCGCTCCACATCCACGGCCAGCGCATCCAGAAAGATGTTGGACAGCGCATGCCCCGCAATCTGCGCCAGCGTGGGGTAGGTGGCCGTGGGGTTGGCAGCGGCATCTCCCTTGGGCTCGTGCATGCGGCCCGCGCCGATCACCAGGATGCGCTCGGCCCCCAGGTGAATGGCCGGAGCAATGGGCGCCGACTGGCGCATGGAGCCGTCGCCGAAATATTCGACGTGGTCATCCACCTCGATGCCCTTGGCCGGAAAGATGAACGGAATGGCCGAGGATGCCAGCAGATGCTCGTGCGTGATGCGGTCGCTGGCCGCTTTGCGCTGCGAGCGCACCCAGGGCTTGACGGGTGCGGCGGCTTCAAAAAAGGTGACGTGTTCGCCCGAGCTGTAGCTCGACGCTGTGACGGCAAGCGCTGTGAGATGCCCTTTGCGGATCAGCCGGGGCAGGCGCACCAGCGGCACCATCTTGACCAGCAGTTTTTCGAGCGGGGTGTTGTCCAGCAGCGACTTGGGCCGCATGCGCCGCCAGCGCGCCAGCGCCCAGCCCAGCGACACCAGCGTGAGCCAGCGCGCGCCGCTGCGCATCACGCTGAGCGAGTCGGCGCCATACACCTGGCTGGCATGGAACTGCCGCCACACGCGTGCAATGCGGCGTACCGCACGGTCAAAGTGGTCGGCTCCGCAGGCCAGGGCGGCTGCGTTGATGGCCCCCGCCGAGGTGCCGGTGATGATGGGAAAGGGGTTGGGGCCGCCGCCTTCGCCACAGGCCTGGCGCAGGTCGGCAATGGCTTCCAGCACGCCCACCTGGTAGGCAGCGCGGGCACCGCCGCCGGTCAGCAGCAGGCCCGTGGCGGGTGTGGCGGGAACGTTGCCAGGGGCTGCGGTAGAGGTTGTGGGGGGCATGGACGGTGGGGCTGTGTAAGGCTCCCAGTGTGGAGGGGCGCCCGGGCGCAGCTCATGTGGGAAAACCCGCATGTGCGGGCCACCCCACAGGAGGTGGTCTTAGAACCTGTTCACAGTCTTTTTGGAGATTACATTGGAGTGCAATCGGGAGGAGTGGATGCTTCGGGTGCGCCGCATGGGCTCATGCCCATGCAAGCAGCCGGGGCGTCCAATCGCCCGATTTCACTCCAACCCTTCGGGCAAGTGCCTTGCCGGGCGGTCTGCGGCGTTGCGGCGCTTGCCAATAGCACGGGCTATTGGCAGCGCACCGCGCCTTGCATCCCATCCCGGCAAGGCACTTGTGCAACTCCAAAAAGACTGTGAACAGGTTCTTAACGCTGCTTGAGCAGCAGTTGCGCCACCGCGTCACCTTGCAGCACCACGATGCCGTGCTCCCGGGCAAACGCCTGGGCGTTCTCGCTGACCTGGCCCAGGGCGGCCACGTAAACGCCCTCCGACGCATCGGCAGCGGTCATGGCCGTGCGCAGCTCCCGCAGGGGCTCCACACCGTGGGTAGCGGCCTTCCAGCGCTTGGCGCTGACCAGCGTGGTCTTGCCGCCCTGGCTCAGGCGCATGTCGGCCCCGGTGGCGTTGCTGCCTGTCATGCGCTCCACGCTGTAGCCCGCGCGTTCCCAGGCGGTGGCCAGGGTGTCGGCGAAGCTGCGCCAGGGCATGCTGCCCACGGCCTCCAGCATCTCCACCACCTTGGCGGGGTTGGGCGCGCGCAGTTGCTTCCAGGCTGCGATGCAGCCCACCACAAAGATGGGGAACCCTGCCAGCGCGCCCACGACAAAGTACTCCTTGGGCAACAACGCCCCGGCCGCCAGCGTGATGAGGCCCACCACCACAAAGCTGATCCACCACGGCGAGCGCAGCAGGACGGCAAACAGGGAGTTTTCAGACATCTTGAATTTCACGGGAGGCCTTTTTGGAGAGAGCGACGATGCAATGCGGTGCGCATTGTCCTTCAGCGGCAGGGGGCGGGAGCTTGGGAATAGACTACCGGCCCCACAGGAGTTATTTGAATGGCAGTCACCGAACAGGGCCTTTTGGCCGCACTTTCCAGCGTGCTGGACCCCCATACGGGCAAGGATTTTGTCAGCAGCCGCGCCCTGCGCAACCTGCAGATCACCGGTGGCGACGTGGCGTTTGACGTGGAACTGGGCTACCCCGCCAAAAGCCTGGTGCCCGAGCTGCGCCGCAGCCTGGTGGCCGCCGCCAAGGGCGTGGCGGGCGTGGACAACGTGTCGGTCAACATCACCACCAAGGTCATCGCCCATGCCGTGCAGCGCGGTGTGCAGCTCTTGCCCCAGGTCAAGAACATCATCGCCGTGGCCTCTGGCAAGGGCGGCGTGGGCAAGAGCACCACGGCCGCCAATCTGGCCTTGGCGCTGGCTGCCGAGGGTGCCAGCGTGGGCGTTCTGGATGCCGACATCTACGGCCCCAGCCAGCCCATGATGCTGGGCATCAACCGTCGCCCTGAGAGTGAAGACGGCAAGACCATGGAGCCGCTGGAGAACTACGGCGTGCAGGTCATGTCCATCGGCTTCCTGGTGGACCAGGACGAAGCCATGATCTGGCGCGGCCCCATGGCCACCCAGGCGCTGGAGCAGCTCTTGCGCCAGACCAACTGGAAAGACCTGGACTACCTCATCATCGACATGCCGCCCGGCACTGGCGACATCCAGCTCACCCTGAGCCAGCGTGTGCCCATGACCGGCGCGGTCATCGTCACCACCCCTCAGGACATCGCCCTGCTGGACGCCAAGAAGGGCATCAAGATGTTCGAGAAGGTGGGCGTGCCCATCCTGGGCATCGTCGAGAACATGGCCGCCCACGTCTGCAGCAACTGCGGCCATGTGGAGCACATCTTTGGCGCCGATGGCGGCAAGAAGATGGCGGCCGATTACGGCATGGACTACCTGGGTGCGCTGCCTTTGAACATGAGCATTCGCCTGCAGGCCGACAGCGGCAAGCCCACCGTGGTGGCCGACCCGGATGGCGAAGTCGCACAGATCTACAAGAAGGTGGCGCGCGATGTGGCGGTGAAGATCGCCCAGCAGGCCAAGGACTTCTCGAACAAGTTCCCCACCATCTCGATCAGCAAGAACACCTGATCCTCCTGAGCCACCCCACCGCGCCATGAACCTGCTCGCGTCCCTGCGCTACCTGGTGGCGCTGCACGAGCACCGGCACTTTGGCCGGGCGGCGCAGGCTTGCCACATCACGCAGCCGGCGCTCTCCAATGCGCTGCGCGCGCTGGAAAAGGAGTTTGGCGTGGTGGTGGTGCGCCGGGGGCGCAGCTTCGAGGGCTTCACGCCCGAGGGTGAGCGTGTACTGGCATCCGCCCAGCGCATGCTGCACGAGCACCAAGTGCTGCAGCAGGACCTGAGCGGCGACGCCGCCCACCCGCGCGGCACGCTGCGCCTGGGCGCGGTGCCCACGGCCATGCCCATCCTCGCGCGGTTTGCGGCGCAGCTGCAGGCGCGGCACCCGGGCATCGTGCCGGTGGCACTGTCGATGAGCTCGCAGGCGCTCGAGGCCGGGCTGGAAAACATTTCGCTGGATCTGGCGCTGGGCTACACCGAGCGCATGCCCGCACGCGGCGGCCCGCTGCGGGCCTGGCCGCAGTATGTCGAGCACTACTTTCTGCTGCGCCGCGCACCGCGCCCGCTCCAGGGCCCGGAGCGTGGGCTGCAGATCCGCCCGTCCATGGCCTGGGCCGATGCAGCGGCCTTGCCGCTGTGCCTGCTCACCCCGGAGATGCACAACCGCAGCCTGGTCGATGGCGCCTTCCGCGCGGCAGGCGCCACGGTCATGCCCGCCATGGAAACCGATTCGGTGCTGACCCTGGCGCTGAGCGTGGTGGCGGGCCAGTTGTGCAGCGTCCTGCCCGGGGCGCTTGTCGATGCCGTGCGCGGCCATGAGGGGCTGGAGGCCCTGCCGCTCAAGGGCCCGGTGCTGACCACCCCCATCGGATTCATGTCGCACCGGCAGGTGCAGCCCACCCGCGCCCTCGATGCAGCGCTGGCACTGGCGCAGGACCCCGACTGGCTGCAGCACGCTGCAGCACACAGTGGGCTTCTGGTCGCCGATTGAGCGCTGACCGCATGGGTTGCGGCGGGTGATTCATGGGCAGTTGCAAAAACGGCCGTTTCATTTGTTTTTGTGATCGACCCATGTGCATCGGCAATTTGACGCCGCAGGCGCCCGTGGCCGACACTGCGGCGGCCCGGGCACCCTATGCAGGTGCCTGCATACAACCAGATCAACGCCCCACGCCCCCGGTCCATGCACCTTGCCCCCGAAGCCCCCACCGTCGCCGCCGTGTCCGTCAACGACATGCGCGAACGCATCCGCCGCAAAAGCCGCCTCAAGGGCCGCCAGCCCGAAGAAGCGGCCATGGCCGAGGTGGCGCAACTGCTGGGCCCGCGCCCGGCCACCGGCTTTCGGCGTGACCTGCTCATCGAATACCTGCACCGCCTGAACGACTACTTTGGCGTGCTGCACGACCGGCACCTGGTGGCACTCGCCAAGCAGATGAACCTGCCGATGGCCGAGGTGTATGAGGTGGCGAGCTTCTACCACCACTTCGAGATCGTGCGTGGTGAAGAGGCCCAGGCGCCCCGCCTGGTGGTGCGGGTGTGCGACAGCCTGAGCTGCAGCATGGCGGGCGCCCGCGACCTGCTGGCCGCGCTGCCCGAGCGCCTGCGCGCGGCCGGGCAGGGCGATGTGCAGGTGTTGGCCGTGCCCTGCGTGGGCCGGTGCGAGCAGGCGCCCGTGGCGGTGGTGCACCAGTGCCCGGTGCCCCACGCCACGGTCGATGGGGTGCTGGAAGCCGTTGATTTGAAGCCCGATCGGTCGGTAGCGCTACATCCATACGCCCAAGGTGCTATCAATTTTGATATTGCTGAGTGTGTGGAGGCGAGCGTGCCTGCGCAGCCGGATGGAGTCAGCCCCGGGCACACCGACCTGGCCACCTACCGTGCGCATGGTGGCTACCAGACCGCCGCTGCGCTGGTCAATGGCGAGATGGACGCCGAGGCGGTGCTGGCCGCCATGGAAGACTCCGGCCTGCGCGGATTGGGGGGCGCAGGCTTTCCGGCCGGGCGCAAGTGGCGCATCGTGCGCGAGCAGGCCGCGCTCGCCGAGCGCCGGGCCGCCCCAAGCGAGGCGACGGGCCCCTCGGGGGGCAGCGGACCACGCGAAGCGGGGGAGCGTGAGGGCACGGCCGTGATGGCCGTCAACATCGACGAGGGCGAGCCCGGCACCTTCAAGGACCGCACCTACCTGGAGCGCGACCCGCACCGCTTTCTGGAAGGGGTGCTCATCGCCGCCCAGGTGGTGGGCACCGAGGCCATCTATATCTACCTGCGCGACGAATACCACGGCTGCCGTGCGCTGCTGCAGCGGGCTTTGGACGGTCTGCGTGCCGATCCGCCATGCCCGCTGCCCCACATCGAACTGCGGCGCGGCGCGGGCGCCTACATCTGCGGCGAAGAGTCGGCCATGATCGAGAGCATCGAAGGCAAGCGTGGCGAACCCCGCATGCGCCCGCCCTACATCGCGCAGGTGGGGCTGTTCGGCCGGCCCACGCTGGAGCACAACTTCGAGACGCTGTACTGGGTGCGCGACATCGTGGAGCGCGGGCCGCAGTGGTTTGCCAGCTTTGGCCGCCACGGCCGCAAGGGCCTGCGCAGTTTCAGCGTGAGCGGCCGGGTGAAGCACCCCGGCGTCAAGCTCGCGCCTGCGGGCATCACGGTGCAGGAACTCATCGACGAATACTGCGGCGGCATGCTGGATGGCCATGAGCTGTACGCCTACCTGCCCGGCGGCGCCTCAGGCGGCATCCTGCCCGCCAGCCTCAACCAGATTCCCCTGGACTTCGACACGTTGCAGCCCTACGGCTGCTTTATCGGCTCGGCCGCCGTCATCGTGCTCAGCCAACACGACCGCGCGCGCGACGCGGCGCTGAACGTGATGCGCTTTTTTGAACACGAAAGCTGCGGCCAGTGCACGCCCTGCCGTGTGGGCACGGCCAAGGCGGCCACGCTGATGCAAGCGCCGAAGTGGGATGAAGAACTGCTCGACGACCTGGCACAGGTAATGGCCGACGCCTCTATCTGCGGCCTGGGCCAGGCTGCACCCAACCCCATCCGCTGCATCCACAAATACTTTGCGCACGAAGTGGGCGAGGGGCCCTGGCCGGGCGATTTGCCCAAGCCGCGTAACAGCCCGCTGACCGAACAACTGCCTACCGGGGTGAAGCCATGAGCGCCGTGTTGACTTCTGCCGCAGCGCAGCCCGGCGTGGCTTTCGAGCTGGACGGACAGCCCGTCACCGCCCATCCTGGCGAAACCATCCTGAAGGCTGCGCAGCGCCACGGCGTGGAGATTCCGCACCTGTGCTACAGCGACGGCCTGCGCCCCGACGGCAACTGCCGCGCCTGTGTGGTGGAGATCGCGGGCGAGCGCACGCTGGCCCCCAGCTGCTGCCGCGCACCGACGCAAGGCATGAAGGTGCAGGCCGCCAGCCCCCGCGCCCGCAAGAGCCAGCAGATGGTGGTGGAGATGCTGCTGTCCGATATGCCGGATGTTGGCTACCAATGGAATGATGATCAACCAGATACTCCTGAATTGATAGCTGGTGAAGCATATTCTTCTAGCGCTACAGGCCCATTGGATTCAAAAACTGCCCCAGCGGTAGGTCAGCATGGCGAATTGAGTGCTTGGGCCAGCCGCCTGGGCGTCACCGTGCGCCCCGCGCTCCAAGCCCTGCGCCGCGAGCAACCCGCGCCCGATCTGAGCCATCCGGCCATGGCCGTGAATCTGGATGCCTGCATCCAGTGCAACCGCTGCGTGCGCGCCTGCCGCGAGGAACAGGTGAACGATGTGATCGGCTACGCGCTGCGCGGTGCCGACAGCAAGATCGTCTTCGACCTGGATGACCCCATGGCAGAGAGCACCTGCGTGGCCTGCGGCGAATGCGTGCAGGCCTGCCCCACGGGCGCGCTCAGCCCCAAGACGCACATCGGCCCGCAGGCGGTGGACCGCAAGGTCGATTCGGTCTGCCCGTTCTGCGGCGTGGGCTGCCTCATCACCTACAACGTACGCGATGAAAAGATCATCAGCGTCGAAGGCCGCGACGGCCCGGCCAACCACGGCCGCCTGTGCGTGAAAGGGCGCTTTGGTTTCGACTACGCCCACCACCCCGACCGCCTGACGGTGCCGCTGATCCGCAAACCCGGTGTGCCCAAGGAGGTGCGCCCCTACGGTGCCGACTGGCGCGACACCTTCCGCGAAGCGACCTGGGACGAGGCGCTGGGCCTGGCCGCCGGCACGCTCAGGTCGCTGCGCGACACGCACGGCCCCAAGGCGTTGGCGGGCTTCGGCTCGGCCAAGGGCAGCAACGAAGAGGCCTACCTGTTCCAGAAGCTGGTGCGCACCGGCTTTGGCAGCAACAACGTGGACCACTGCACGCGGCTGTGCCACGCCTCCAGCGTGGCCGCGCTGCTCGAAGGCGTGGGCTCCGGCGCGGTGAGCAACCCGGTGCACGACGTGGAACATGCCGAGCTGATCTTCGTGATCGGCTCCAACCCCACGGCCAACCACCCCGTGGCCGCCACGTGGATGAAGAATGCCGCCCAGCGTGGCGCGAAGATCGTGCTGGCCGACCCGCGCATCACGGACATCGGCCGCCACGCCTGGCGCACCCTACAGTTCAAGGCCGACACCGATGTGGCCATGCTCAACGCGCTGATCCACACGGTGATCGACGAAGGGCTGGTGGATGAGGCCTTTATCAAAGATCGCGCCAACAACTTCGAGGCACTCAAGGCCAACGTGATGGGTTGCAGCCCCGAGGCCATGGCGCCCGTGTGCGGCATCCCGGCCGAGACGCTGCGCGAGGTGGCGCGGGCGTTTGCCACGGCGAAGGCGTCGATGATTCTCTGGGGCATGGGCGTGAGCCAGCATGTGCACGGCACCGACAACGCGCGCTGCCTCATCGCGCTCTGCGCCGTCACGGGCCAGATCGGCAAGCCCGGCTCGGGCCTGCACCCGCTGCGCGGCCAGAACAATGTGCAGGGCGCGAGCGATGCGGGGCTGATTCCCATGATGTTCCCCAACTACCAGCGCGTGGACAACGCCGGGGCGCATGCGTGGTTTGAACAGTTCTGGGGCACTCCGCTGGACGAGACCCCCGGCTATACCGTGGTCGAGATCATGCACAAGGCCCTGGCGCCTGACAGCGACCCGCACAAGGTGCGCGGCATGTACATCATGGGCGAGAACCCGGCCATGAGCGACCCCGACCTGAACCACGCGCGCCACGCACTGGCCAGCCTCTCGCACCTGGTGGTGCAGGACATCTTCCTGACCGAGACCGCCTGGCTGGCCGACGTGGTGCTGCCCGCCAGCGCCTGGCCCGAAAAGACCGGCACCGCCAGCAACACCGACCGCATGGTGCAGATGGGCCGCCGCGCGCTCAATCCGCCGGGCGATGCGCAGCCGGACCTGTGGATCATCCAGCAGATCGCCGCGCGCATGGGGCTTGGCTGGAACTACGAAGGCGAGGAGTCTGGCGTGGCCGCTGTCTACGACGAAATGCGCCAGGCCATGCACGCCAGCATCGAGGGCATCACCTGGGACCGCCTCGCACGCGATTCCAGTGTGACCTACCCCTGCCTCACGCCTGACGGCCCGGGCCAGCCCATCGTCTTCACCGAAAAATTCCCAACGCCCACGGGCCGCCTGCAGTTGGTGCCCGCCAGCGTGATCCCGGCGGCAGAGAAGCCCGATGCCGACTACCCCCTGGTACTCATCACCGGTCGCCAGCTGGAGCACTGGCACACCGGTAGCATGACGCGGCGCAGCACCGTGCTGGACGCGATCGAGCCCATGGCCACCGCGTCGCTGCATGGCGACGAACTGGCGCGGCTGGGCGTGGCGCCCGGCGCGCTGGTGGGCATCCGCTCGCGGCGCGGCATGGTGCAGGTGCGCGTGCGCCGCGACGACGGCACGCCGCGCGGCACGGTGTTCATGCCATTTGCCTATGTGGAGGCGGCGGCCAATCTGCTCACCAACGCGGCGCTGGACCCGTTCGGCAAGATCCCCGAATTCAAATATTGCGCAGTGGCGGTGGAGGTCATGCAGGCCACTGGCGTGCCGGGCTGACACCGCGCGATCCGTACGCTGGCTGTGGGGCTTTGCGCCGCGCGCTGCGGGCAAGGGGTTACTCCGGGGTACAGTCGCAGCCCATGACAGAGCGCCCCTATACCGACGTTGCCGTGATCATGCGGCGCGAGCACATCGACAACCGCTGGCAGCCCTGGCGGTGGTCGCTGGCCGAGGTGGTGATCCACGAGCCCGCCTTTGGGACCGAACTCCGCCCGCTGATCCAGGACGAGCGCGAGCAGCGCTGGCTGTTCCCGGGCTTTCGCGTGGAGCTGTTCCGCGACGACGCCGAGGGTTATCACCTGAACCTCACTTCGCCCGCGCCCTGCTGGTTTGTGATGTGGCGCCAGGATGAAGACACGGGCGCGGGCGAGGTCCCCATGGCCCGCCCGGTGGCGGTGAGCCTGAGCTACCACGACGCTGGCCGCTGGCTGGACGCACAGGAAACCGTGGAGCAAGTGCCCGCCGATGCCGAGGTGGTGGAGGCACTGCGCGCCTTTGTGGCCGAGCATTACCAGCCCGAGCCCAAGCGCCGCAAGCGCCCCGAGAGCTTTCGCACGCTGCAGGACCGCTTTGGCAACCCCGCGTCCGTGTCCACCGACAAGCCGCGTGGCGGCGGTGGTGGCGGTGGCCATGCGGGTGGCGCGCGAGGAGGTGGCGACCATGGCTGACGGATTCCTCGGCCGCTGGTCGCGGCGCAAGCAGGATGTGCTGGCAGGCAAGCCCGTGCAGGACCCGCCGCCGCCTGCCCCCCAGGTGGCAACCCCCGCGCCGGTGGCCGCTGTGGCAGCGCCCGTCGCACCTGCTGCCCCTGCTGCCCCGGCCCCGGAGGTGCCACCGCCGCCCACGTTGGCGGATGCTGAGGCACTCACGCCAGCGTCCGACTTCAAGCCGTTTGTGGCCCGTGCCGTGTCGCCTGAGGTGCGCAATCTGGCCATGAAAAAGCTGTTTGCCGACCCGCACTTCAATGTGATGGATGGCCTGGACATCTACATCGGCGACTACACCCAGCCCGACCCGCTGCCTGCAGGCATGCTGCGCAAGATGGTCAGTGCGCATGCACTGGGCTTTTTTGACCACGAGAAAAAGGCCGCGACCGCTGCGCAGGGTTTGCCAGGTGATGCTGCGCCGGACGCGGCCCCTGCGGCCGCAATATCCCCGCCGGGCAGTCAGCCTCGGGATGATGCGGAGGCGCAAAGCCCCGCAGACGTGGCACAGTCCCAGGTATGCAACGCTGTTCCTAGCGTTCCCTCTAGCGAGCCTGAGGTGGCCCCACGCTCTGCCCAGGATGCGGTGGTCACGCCAGCCAGCCATACCCACAATGACCACGACGCTCATCTGCGACTGCAACCAGACGATGCCCCTCAACGCCAAGGCGTTGGGCGAGGCACTGCATGAAGACCTGACCCTTCACTCCACCCTGTGCCGGCGCGACGCGGGGGCGTTCCAAAAGGCCATCCAGTCCGGGCAGGACGTGGTGGTGGCCTGCACGCAGGAGCAGCGCCTGTTTGGCGACCTGGGCCAGCAGACCGAGGGCGCGGTGTCGCCCATCCGGTTTGTGAACATCCGCGAAACCGGGGGCTGGAGCCGCGATGCTGCCAAGGCCAGCCCCAAGATCGCCGCGCTGCTGGCAGCAGCGCGTTTGCCCGACCCTCCGCCCGTACCCACGGTCACCTACAAGAGCACGGGCCGCTTGCTGATCATCGGACCGCTCGACCAGGCCGAGCAGGCGGCCGCCCTGGTGTCGGATGTGCTGGATGTGACGCTGTTCACCCAAGGCCCTGGCAATGCCGGTGGCGCGCAGGCGCGGCGCTATCCGGTGCTGGGTGGCCGCATCACGGGCCTCACCGGCTGGCTGGGTGCGTTTGAGCTGCAATGGGCGGCCGACAACCCCATCGACCTGGACCTGTGCACGCGCTGCAACGCTTGCGTGGCGGCCTGTCCTGAAAACGCCATTGGTCTGGATTACCAGATCGACCTGACCGCCTGCCAGTCGCACCGCGCCTGCGTGAAGGTGTGCCAGGTGGCGGGCGCCATCGACTTCACCCGAGATGCCACGGCGCAGACCGAGCGTTTTGACCTGGTGCTGGACCTGCGTTCATCCACTGCCACGCCCACCTTCCTGCAGCACGCGCTGCCGCAGGGTTACCTGCGCTGGGACGGGCGGGACCTGGGCACGCTGCTCAAGCTGCGCGAGCTGGTGGGCGAGTTCGAGAAACCCAAGTTTTTTGTCTACAAACAAAAGCTCTGCGCCCACAGCCGCAACGAAACCGTGGGCTGCAATGCCTGCGTGGACATTTGCTCGGCCGAGGCCATCAGCAGCGACAAGGGCCGCCAGCAAATCAAGGTGAACCCCAACCTGTGTGTGGGCTGTGGCGCCTGCACCACCGTGTGCCCCACGGGCGCACTGACCTATGCCTACCCCAGTGCGACGGAGCAGGGCACCAAGCTCAAGACGCTGCTGTCCACCTACACCGCCGCCGGCGGCAAGGACGCGGTATTGCTGCTGCACAGCCAGGAGCGCGGCCAGGCGCTGGTGGAAGAACTGGGCCGTGCTGCTCAGCTGAAGCTGGCGCATGGCGTGCCTGCCAACGTGATCCCGGTGGCGCTGTGGCACACGGCGAGCACGGGGGTGGACCTGTGGCTGAGTGCCATGGCCTATGGTGCGTCGCAGGTGGTGGTTTTGAGTACCGATGAAGAAGCCCCGCAGTACCTCGAAGGCCTGCAGGCGCAAATGGACGTGGCGCAGGCCATCCTGCGCGGCCTGGGCTACACCGGCACCCATGTGCAGTTGCTGCGTGCCAACCACCCCACCGCGCTGGATGCTGCACTGCAGACCCTGGGCCAGACGCGCCAGAAGACCCCGGCCGTGGCTGCACGCTTTGCGGTGGCCCAAGAGAAGCGCAGCACGCTGGAGATGGCACTCGACCACCTGATCGAGCAGGCCCCGATGCCCGTAGACGAGCGGCTTGCGGCCATTGCTCTGCCTGCCGTGGGGTCGCCGCTGGGCACGATCGAAGTCAACAAAGATCGCTGCACCCTGTGCCTGAGCTGCGTGAGCGCCTGCCCCGCCAGTGCGCTGCAGGACAACCCGCAGATGCCGCAGCTGCGCTTCATCGAAAAGAACTGCGTGCAGTGTGGCCTGTGCGCCACCACCTGCCCCGAAGACGCCATCACCCTGCAGCCGCGCCTGCTGCTCACGCCCGAGCGTGCACAGCTGCGTGTGCTCAACGAGGCCAAGCCCTGGGCCTGTGTGCGCTGCAGCAAACCCTTTGGCACGGTGAAAGCCATCGAGGCCATGCTGGGCAAACTGTCGGGCCACCCCATGTTCCAGGGCGAGGCGCTGGAGCGGCTGAAGATGTGCAGTGACTGCCGCGTGATTGACCTGTATTCCGCACAAAACGAGACGAAAGTGACCGACCTGTGAGTGCCCCATCCACCTTGACCCCCCTGGGCGGCAGCTCTGCGCTCGATGAAGAAACCGCCCGCGCCGAGCTGTATGGCTTGTTGTCGCAGCTGTACTACGCAGCGCCCGACCCGGAGCTGCTGTCGGCCTTGCGGGTGGCAGTGACGGAGGCGCCTGCCGATGGCGGCTTTTTGCAGGAGCCCTGGCAGCAACTGGTGGCGGCGTCGCGTGCGCTCAGCGATGCTGCCATTGCGCAGGAGTTTGACCGGCTCTTTGGTGGTGTGGGCAAGCCCGAGGTGTTTTTGTATGGCTCGCACTACCTCAGCGGGTTTCTCAACGAGAAGCCGCTGGCGCGTCTGCGTACCGATCTGCAGCAGCTGGGCCTGGCGCGGGACGAGACCATGCCCGAGACCGAGGACCATGTGGCCTACCTGCTGGAGGTCATGCGCTACCTGATCGCCGGAGACGATGTAGCTGTCTGCAACCTGACATCGCAGCGTGAATTTTTTTCAACGCATCTGCAGCCCTGGGTTCTTCAGCTCTGCGATGCCTTGGCCGCACAGCCGCAAGCACGGTTTTATGCGGCTGTGGCGCACTTCACGCGGGCCTTTGTGTCGGTGGAGACCCAGGGCTTCGACATGTTGGATTGATCCCTCCAGATGCTCGTAAACCCTCGATATGCCGCTACAAAAGATGAGTGTGTTACTGGGAGTTGTAAAGCCCGATGGCGGGTTTTTACACACTGACATAGACTGTATGAATTCCGTTTCATAGCTGCCAGCCTTTCTGGAGACAAGCATGCAGAACAGCCAGCCAAATTCCTCCCGCCGGAGCTTCTTTTCCGGCGCCGCCACTGTAGGGGCTGCCGCAGCAGCCGTGGTGGCACTCCCCCATGTCGCGCCGTCCGATGCCGTGGTGTCCGAGCCCGCGCGCGTCGCACCCGAAAAGGGCGGTGGCTACCACCTGTCTGCCCGCGTGAAGCAGTACTACAAGACCACCCAACTTTGACATCGGGGCACGCCATGTTGCTAACCAAGAAGTCTTCCCATTCTGTGCAGGGCAACGGCTCTGCATCGCCTTTTGTGCACAGCCTGCGCCGTGGCCTGTCGCAGGCCCTGCCCACCATGGACCGTCGCTCGTTCCTGCGCCGCTCTGGCCTGGGAGTGGGCGTGGGCATCGCGGCCTCGCAGCTCACGCTGGTCAAGAAATCCAACGCTGCCGAAGGTGCCAAGGTCGGCATCGGCGACAGCAAGATCGAAGTGCGCCGCACGGTGTGCACCCACTGCTCAGTGGGCTGCGCGGTCGATGCGGTGGTCGAGAACGGCGTGTGGGTGCGCCAGGAGGCGGTGTTCGACTCGCCCATCAACCTGGGTGCCCACTGTGCCAAGGGCGCAGCCCTGCGCGAGCACGGCCATGGCGAGTACCGCCTGCGTTATCCCATGAAGCTGGTCAACGGCAAATACGAGCGCATCAGCTGGGACACGGCCCTGAACGAAATCACGGCCAAGATGCAGGAGCTGCGCAAGGCCAGCGGTCCTGACAGCGTGTACTTTGTGGGTTCGTCTAAGCACAACAACGAGCAGGCCTATCTGCTGCGCAAGTTCGTGAGCTTCTGGGGTACCAACAACTGTGACCACCAGGCGCGTATCTGCCACTCCACCACGGTGGCGGGTGTGGCCAATACATGGGGCTATGGCGCCATGACCAATTCGTACAACGACATGCAAAACAGCAAGGTCGCTCTGTACATCGGCTCCAACGCGGCCGAAGCGCATCCGGTGTCCATGCTGCACATGCTGCACGCCAAGGAAACCGGCTGCAAGATGATCGTGGTGGATCCGCGCTTCACCCGCACGGCCGCCAAGGCGGACGAATACGTGCGCATCCGCTCCGGTACCGACATTCCCTTCCTGTTTGGTGTGCTGTACCACATCTTCAAGAACGGCTGGGAAGACAAGAAGTACATCAACGACCGTGTCTATGGCATGGACAAGGTGCGCGACGAAGTGCTGGCCAAGTGGACGCCCGACAAGGTGGAAGAGGCTTGTGGCGTCAAGGAAGACCAGGTTTTCAAGGTCGCCAAGATGCTGCACGAGAACAACCCTGGCACCATCGTGTGGTGCATGGGCCAGACGCAGCACACCATCGGCAATGCCATCGTGCGTGCATCGTGCATCTTGCAGCTGGCTTTGGGCAACGTGGGCAAGAGCGGTGGCGGCACCAACATCTTCCGCGGCCACGACAACGTGCAGGGCGCAACCGACGTGGGTCCCAACCCAGACTCGCTGCCTGGCTACTACGGCCTGGCCGAAGGCTCGTGGAAGCACTTCGCCGCTGTGTGGGGAGTGGACTTCGAGTGGATCAAGAAGCAGTATGCGTCGCCCGCGATGATGACCAAGAACGGCATCACCGTGTCGCGCTGGATTGATGGTGTGCTAGAGAACAACGAGCTGATCGACCAGGACTCCAATTTGCGCGGCGTGTTCTTCTGGGGCCATGCGCCCAACTCGCAGACCCGTGGTCTGGAGATGAAGCGCGCCATGGACAAGCTGGACCTGCTGGTGGTGGTGGATCCTTATCCGTCCGCCACCGCCGCGATGGCTGCCATGCCAGGCAAGGCCGAAGATTTGAATCCCAACCGTGCGGTGTATCTGCTGCCCGCCGCCACGCAGTTCGAGACCAGTGGTTCGTGCACGGCATCCAACCGGTCGCTGCAGTGGCGCGAAAAAGTGATCGAGCCGCTGTGGGAGAGCCGCTCCGATCACATGATCATGCACCAGTTCGCCGAAAAGCTGGGCTTTGCCGCCGAGCTCTCCAAGAACTACAAGATGCAGAAGGTCAAGGGCATGGACGAGCCCGTGCCCGAGGACATCCTGCGCGAGATCAACAAGTCGGTCTGGACCATTGGCTACACCGGCCAGAGCCCTGAGCGCCTGAAGGCCCACATGAAGAACATGCACCTGTTCGATGTGAAGACCCTGAAGGCCAAGGGGGGCAAGGACAAGGAGACTGGTTACGACTTTGGCGGCGACTATTTTGGCCTGCCATGGCCCTGCTATGGCACGCCGGAGCTCAAGCACCCAGGCTCGCCCAATCTGTACGACACCTCCAAGCATGTGATGGAAGGCGGCGGCAACTTCCGCGCCAACTTCGGCGTGGAAAAGGATGGCGTCAACCTGCTGGCAGAGGACGGCTCCCATTCGGTGGGCAGCGAGATCACCACGGGCTACCCCGAGTTCGACCACGTGCTGCTCAAGAAGCTGGGCTGGTGGGACGATCTGAGCGATGCCGAAAAGGCCAAGGCCGAGGGCAAGAACTGGAAGACCGACCCCACGGGCGCGATCATTCGGGTGGCCCTCAAGCACGGTTGCCATCCATTCGGCAATGCCAAGGCGCGCGCTGTGGTGTGGAACTTCCCGGACGCCATTCCGCAGCACCGTGAGCCTCTGTATGGCACGCGTCCTGACCTCATGGCCAAGTATCCGACCCACGACGACAAGAAGGCCTTCTGGCGCCTGCCTACCCTGTACAAGAGCGTGCAGGAGAAAAACGTGGCCGACAAGGTGCACGAGAAATTCCCGCTCATCATGAGCTCGGGTCGTCTCGTGGAGTACGAAGGCGGCGGCGAGGAAACCCGCTCCAACCCCTGGCTGGCGGAGCTGCAGCAGGAGTCGTTCGTCGAGATCAACCCCAAGACGGCCGCCGACCGGGGCATCCGCAACGGCGAGCGCGTATGGCTCAGTTCTCCCACCGGTGCCCGCATCAACGTGCAAGCACTCGTTACCGAGCGCGTGGCACCCGATACTGTGTGGATGCCGTTCCACTTCTCGGGCCGCTGGCAAGGGGCGGACATGCTGGCGTACTACCCCAAGGGTGCGGCACCTGTGGTGCGCGGTGAAGCCGTCAACACGGCCACCACCTATGGCTACGACAGCGTGACCATGATGCAAGAAACCAAGACCACGATCTGCAACGTGGAACGCGCCTGATCGCGCCACGCAAGGAGACACACATGGCACGAATGAAATTCATCTGTGACGCAGAGCGCTGCATCGAATGCAACGGCTGCGTGACCGCCTGCAAGAACGAACACGAAGTACCGTGGGGCGTGAACCGCCGCCGCGTGGTCACCCTGAACGACGGTGTGCCGGGTGAAAAGTCCATCTCGGTGGCCTGCATGCACTGCAGCGACGCACCTTGCATGGCGGTCTGCCCCGTCAACTGCTTCTACCGCACCGAAGAGGGTGTGGTGTTGCACGACAAGGACGTGTGCATTGGCTGCGGCTACTGCAGTTATGCCTGCCCGTTTGGCGCGCCGCAGTTCCCATCGTCCGGCACCTTTGGTGTGCGCGGCAAGATGGACAAGTGCACCTTCTGCGCCGGTGGTCCTGAAACCCATGGCAGCCAGGCCGAGTTTGAAAAATACGGCCGCAATCGCCTGGCCGAAGGCAAGCTGCCCGCCTGCGCAGAAATGTGTTCTACCAAAGCCCTGCTGGCCGGTGACGGCGATGTGGTGGCGGATATCTTCCGCAACCGCGTGGTGCAGCGTGGCAAGGGCGCCGAAGTGTGGGGCTGGGGCACGGCCTACGGCTCACAACAGGCAGGTCAGCCTGCAGGAGGCAAGTCATGATGCAGCGCACCATACACATGACCTTGGTCGCTGCGGTGGCCGCCCTGGCATTGACGGGCTGCGGCGAGAAACCGCAGACCGGCGCGGGCATCCGCAGCGATGCCCCGTCTTACGCCGGCACCGGCAGCAACTTCACGCAGCCTGGCTGGAAAGCCGGCGACAAAACCAGCTGGGAAGCGCAGTTGAAAGCGCGCCAGCAGTACGGCCAGAACGAATACACCCGCACCCAGGCGAAGTGAGGTCCACCATGAAATACATCGTGTGGTCCATGGCCTTGGCGGCCAGCCTGGCCTGTGGGCTGGCTGGCGCCCAGACGCCGCCTGCTGCGCCCGACGCATCGGCGGCAGCTCCTGCAGCCACGGCTGCACCGGCTGCGGTGGGGGGCGTACAAAGCCAGAATATCTTTCAGGTCAAACCCGACGCCAGCGCTGATCCCAAATACTCGGAACAGACCAATGGCGAGCGCATGAAGGTGCAGCCCGGCAACAACGCGCCCATGTGGCGCCAGGTGGGGCAGGGCGTGACAGGCTACAGCAGCTTGCCTGTGACCCAGGCGCCCGAGGCGGGCAACCTGATCCAGCGCTTTGTGCAGTACCCCGGCTCGCGCTACACCAATGCGGGCGAGGCGTGGCGGCAAGTGCGCAACCACTGGATCATCCCCTACGGTGCGGCGCTGTTTGCCATCGTGTTGCTGGCTTTGGGCATCTTCTACTTTGTGAAAGGCCCGCTGGGGCATGAGCATCCCGACGGCACCGGCCCCCGCCGTATCGAGCGTTTCACCCCGTTCGAGCGCGCGGCCCACTGGGCCAATGCGTTTGCATTCATCGCGCTGGCCATCTCCGGCATCGTGATGGCGTTTGGCAAGTTCTTCCTGTTGCCCATCCTGGGGACCACGCTTTTTGGCTGGTTGACCTATGCGCTCAAGAACGTGCACAACTTTGTGGGTCCGTTGTTTGCCGTGTCGCTGCTGGTGATCATTCTTACGTTCATCAAGGACAACATCGCCAACCGCGCTGACTTTGTCTGGTTGGCCAAGGGCGGCGGCATGCTGGGCAAGGGCAATCACGAGGTGCCCTCACACCGCTTCAATGCGGGCGAGAAGGGCCTGTTCTGGTGGGGCATCACCATCCCCGGCATCTTTGTGGTGGCCACTGGCCTGGTGCTCGACAAACTCATCCCCGGCTTTGGCGACGTGCGTGGCGACATGCAGATCGCCCACATGATCCATGCCACTCTGGCCATCTGGATGATGGCGCTGATCTGTGGTCATATCTACATGGGCACAGTGGGCATGAAGGGTGCCTACAAGGCCATGCGCACCGGCTATGTGAGCGATGGCTGGGCCAAGGAACACCATGAGCTGTGGTACGACGATGTGCAGGCCGGCAAGATCCCGCGCCAGCGCAGCGCCAGCCAGTCAGCGACCGACGTAACAGCATCTGCGGGCCAGCAGCCCGCCCAGGTATGAGGGTCCACTCCATGACGAGATCAAGCATCCGCACCTCTTTGCTGGCGCTGTGCGCGGCAGCCGCATGCACTGTGGCATCCGCCAAGCTGCCGGCCCCGTCCCCCGAGGCGGCCGCCAAGGCCGCCGAAGCGGCAGCCAAGGCTGCATGGGCTGGCAAGGTGGACAACTACAAGTTGTGCCTGTCGCAAGACAAGGTGGCCGCGCACTACCGCAAGACCACGCCTTCGGCCAAGCCCGCGGCTGCTACTGGTGCTGCTTGCACGGACCCTGGTCCCTTCGCCTATACGCCGCCAGCGGCCAAGCCTGCAGAGGCTGCTGGTGCACACTCGCCACCTGGCACAGCCAGCAGCCCTCCCAGCACGCAGGTACCTGCCGCTGCAGCTGCACCGGCCTCCAAGTCCTGACACGCGCCCTGCCGCGCCGGGCTCGAAGCCGCGTTCCCTGGTGGGGCGCGGCTTTTTTTCTGGGCGCGATGTGCCAGGTGCATCGCCGAGCCAGCACTCGCAGAGCGATACGGCACCAGCCTGCCCCCTTGGT
Source organism: Acidovorax sp. 22279 (assembly GCF_052045435.1). Lineage (NCBI taxonomy): Bacteria > Pseudomonadati > Pseudomonadota > Betaproteobacteria > Burkholderiales > Comamonadaceae > Acidovorax > Acidovorax sp. 22279. Next base: position 19,381 of record NZ_JBQEOV010000007.1, on the reverse strand, counting down.
GCAGTGGACCGGGCCACACAGCGGTTCATTCCCCTGCGCTAACCGCTGTAGCACCACACTGCGTATATTTGCCCCATGAGTTCCAGTTCTTTGTCCACTCCTTCAGTTTTGTCTTCGCCCTCTCTGCCGCGCCTGACGCAGGCCCACGCCCCGCTGACCCATGCAGTGGAGGTCGTCAACGAACTGGGCGCACGGGAGCAGGTACAGATCCCCGCCGAGCGTCCGCTCACGATTTATGTGGACAAGCGCGAGCTCGTGACGCTGATGACATTGGGCGCGCAACCAGAGCTGCTGGTGCTGGGTTATCTGCGCAACCAGCGGCTGGTCGAATCGGTGCTCGACATCGAATCGATCACGGTCGATTGGGAGGTCCACGCCGCCGCTGTGCGCACGCGCCATGGCATTGCACGGATCGAAGAGCGCATGGCCAGCAAGGTCGTCACCACGGGCTGCGGACAGGGCAGCGTGTTTGGCGGGCTCATGGACGAGGTGGACCGCATCCAGTTGCCCGACGCCCGCCTGACCCAGGGCCAGCTGTACGGCATCGTCAACGCGATTCGCCTCAAAGAGACCACCTACAAGTCGTCCGGTTCGGTGCACGGCTGTGCCCTGTTCAAGGGGGAGGACTTGCTGATTTTTGTGGAAGACGTCGGCCGCCACAATGCGATCGACACCATCGCAGGTTGGATGTGGATGAATCCTGAGTCGTGCTCATCCAGCGACTGTGCAGGAGACCCCGCAACCTCTCCCATGTCGGGGGCAGACAAGGTGTTCTACACCACCGGCCGCCTCACCAGCGAGATGGTCATCAAGTCCGCGCAGATGGGGGTGCCCATTGTGGTGTCTCGCAGCGGCATGACGCAAATGGGCCATGCCGTGGCCCAGCAGCTGGGCCTGTGCGCCATCGGGCGCGCCACCAACCGCCGGTTTGTGTGCTACAGCGCTACGCACCGCTTGGTATTGCAGCCTATACTGGCCCAGGCACCGGTGGTACCCCCCGCCCGGGCTGCTGATGAAGTGTGAGGCGTCAGCGCTCCATAGTTAGCGTCCGTGCAGACAGGGTGGTGCTGGGGCCGTTGCCGCTCAATAGTCCTTGAGTCGGCCACCGCAGCGGCGTCGAGCACCTTCGGCCCGCCTTGGCCTGCGACCCATGCAAAGGCATGGGGCGACACGAAAAAAAAGCCGGCTACAGCAAGCCGGCTTTTTTCATGAGCCACAGGGCTCAATAGCGGCCGCCGCCGTAGCCGCCCGTGCCATAGCCAACGTCCGAGCGTTTGCTCGCACTGTAGCCATTGGCGCTGTAGCCCCCTGCGCCGCCACCTTCTTCACGGGGGCGGGCCAGATTCACCACAATCGAGCGCCCATCGACGGACATGCCGTGCAGCGCGCTGATGGCGGCTTGGGCCACTTCGGCCGACGCCATTTCGACAAAGCCGAAGCCCTTGGAGCGACCGGTTTCGCGGTCCATCATGACCTTGGCGGAGGACACATTGCCGAACTCGGCAAAGTTGCTTTGCAGGCTGGAATCGGTCACGGAATAGGGCAGGTTGCCCACGTAGATCTTGGTGCTCATGGAAGAGCCTTTCTGAAGGATGGCACGCAACGAAGGGCGCACCGTTGGGGTACAGCACTGTGGGCGGGAGCCCACGGCAACTGGGATGAGGACATGGAGCCTGCGGTCAGCAGAGCTTCAGCACACAGGGGGATGGGACATGCACGCTTGGAGCCAGCCCTGGGTGACGGCAAACAGCCTGGCAGCTTCGCGCGAGGCAAAGGCTTTGTCAAAACGGAACACTCGGCAGTAGCTGCCGTTGCCACTTGAACGATGGACCGAGAAGGAGGCGCGGAAGCGGCCGCAGTCGGTCGGGTGTGTCGCGGGCGAAACGACGTACTGGCCCATGGAAATGGCGTTATTTGAAATCTGGTGCATTCGGGACCGCAGGCCGTCATCGACCTGCGTGAGCATCGAGGGACTCGGTGGGCTGCAGCTCTTCAGACCCACTGGGCGACAAGGTCGCAAAAGGCGGCCTGCCGCGGCGCGTTAGACCGCTGGGAGGCAGGCGTTGCGGTGACTGCTGGCGTCAAGAGCCGTGACTGCAACGAAGTGAAGTATATGTGATTTGTTATTTAATTTTTATTTAATATCATTTTTGGTTTTAAAAAGACGGCGCCCGTGCCTCGATTTCCTCCTGCGAAGGCCGATGGGCGCTGGCGCAATGGGGAGCTCGACCATCGCTCTCCATCGTCTTTTGGCCCGTTCCCGCAGCCTCTTGCGTCCTACCTTCGAAGGATTCCATGGCCTCAGAAGGCGTCACCCCACGATGGCATGATGCGCGCATGAAAGACCTGAACGCCAGCAGCAGCACCTGGGCCGACACGTTGCCCAGCCAGTGGGGACCAGAACTGGCCCACACAGAAATTGAAGTTCCTTTGATCCGGTCGCCGCAAGACCTGCCCACATCGTCTGCCATCAGGGCCGTTTCCGCCACGGAGCGCCTTTCACTGTGGGGCTGGATGCGCGAAGGACTGCGCGCTGCACTGTTTCTGGCACCGCGTACAGGGGCTGCGGCACCCACGCCCTGGCAGTTGCTGGTGTTGTCGTTGATCAGCGGCGCGTTGCTGTTGGGCGCTGCACGGTTACAGGTCGTGGGCCCGGCCCAGTTCAGCATGCGTGGCTGGCTCACCCCCATGTGGAGCAGCCTGGTGCTGCTGTGGCTGGCTTGGTGGGCCATGGCGCCAGCACAGCGTGCTCCTACCCCTGCGCCCGAGCTGGGTGTGCCCGGCCCCTCGGGCGGGCTGGCCGCTTGGTATGTGCTGTCGGCGTGGGCGCCCTTGGCCCCTTTGCTGGTGCTCTATGTCCTGATGGGATGGGCGGTTCACCAGCCTGCACTGTGGAATGGGACGGTGGCAAGCATCCTTTTCTGGGTGGCGTACGGCGTGCTCACGGTATGGGTGCTGGCCACGTTGGTGGTGGTGAGTGCCCGCTTCATCCGATCGCGGGTGCGCACTGCGGTCTTTGGCGTGGCGATGGCTGTGGTGGTCGGGGTGGGCATGTGGCAGTTTCAGGACCAGCCCTGGGAGGAAGACGCCCTGGCGGTGGCCGATGCATCTGCCGATTCCGCCGACGGAGCACAGCGTCCCGAGCCTGCGCAACTGGCGCTATCGCAAGGCCTTTTTGAGAACCAGCAGCTGCTGTGGCAACAGCAGGTGGATGCTTTGTTGCCTCAGCGTCCCGGCGTTGTGGATGTCTATGGGTTGGTGTTCGCGCCCTATGCGGATGAAAACGTGTTCCGCCGCGAAAGCACGATGGTCAACACCCTGCTGCAGGAGCGGTTTGACGCCCAGGGCCGGGTTCTGCACCTGCTTAACCATGCTGAAACTGCCGAGACCCACCCCTGGGCGACGTCCGAGAATCTGCAACGCGCCATTGCCGCGCTGGCCGCGCGCATGGATCGCGAGCATGATGTGCTGGTGATTTACATGACCTCGCATGGCGCACGCAACCATGAACTGGCCGCCGCACACTGGCCGCTGCAGGTGCCCCCGGTGACGCCGGAGATGCTGCGCGCAGCGCTGGACGAATCGGGCATCCGCAACCGCGTGATCGCAGTGTCTGCCTGCTTTTCGGGAGGCTGGATCGAACCGCTGGCCACCGACAGCACCCTGATCATGACGGCGGCCGACGCCACCCACACCTCGTATGGCTGCGGCAGGCTGTCTGAGCTGACCTTCTTCGGCCGCGCGGTGTTTCATGAACAACTGCGCCAGACCCATTCCTTCACCGAGGCCTTTGCCAAGGCTGTGCCGCTGATTCAGCAGCGTGAGGTCGAGGCCGGCAAGGCCGACGGATTTTCGAACCCGCAGATCCGCGTGGGCCAACAGATCGCCCCGGTGTTGCAGGCGCTGGAACAGCGGCTGCAGACGGAGGCACCAAATGCCTCCAGCGCAGCCCCGGCGCCGGCGGCCGAAGCGCCGAGTCCGGTGCCGGCGACAGCTGCGGCGACCGACACCGCCACAGCGCCATCCCCGCGGCCCTGATGCGTTGAACACGTTCTAACACCCCACGGCCCGCCAGCCCGTTCGCTTTGCGCTAAGGTCTGCCCATGAACCTGTCTTTCCTGCGCCTTGGCTGGCGCACCCTGGCCCGGGACCTGCGCGCGGGCGAGTTGCGCCTGTTGATTGTGGCGGTCACCCTGGCAGTGGCCGCGCTCACATCTGTGGGTTTTTTTGCCGATCGCCTGCAAGGCGGACTGCAGCGCGACGCTCTGCAGCTGCTGGGGGGGGATGCAGTCGTGGCCAGCGACAACCCAACGCCCGCTGCATTCGTGGAGCGCGCCAAGGCGCTGGGGTTGCAATCGGTGACCACGCTGGGCTTTCCGACCATGGGCCGCGCGAACGATGCGCAGGGCGGCGCCAGCAAGCTGGTGGCACTCAAGAGCGTGCAGCAGGGTTACCCGCTGCGCGGTAGCCTCACGGTGGCAGATGCCCCCGGCGCGCTGGAGCAGCCGACGCGTGACATCCCGGCGCCCGGCGAGGTGTGGGTGGACGCGCCACTGCTCGAATCGCTCAACCTCGCCATGGGCGACAAGCTGTTGCTGGGCGATGCGCAACTGCGCATCGCGCGCATCATCGTCATCGAGCCTGACCGGGGGGCGGGCTTCATGAGCTTTGCACCACGTGTGATGGTGAACGAACGCGACCTGCCTGCCACGGGGCTCGTGCAGCCTGCCAGCCGCCTGACCTACCGCTTTGCCGTGGTCGGCCCGGCGTCGGCCATCAAGGCGTTCAACGATTGGGCGGTGGTCGAGGCCAAGAAGCCCGAAGTGCATGGCGTGCGCGTGGAGTCGCTGGAAAGCGGCCGCCCCGAGATGCGCCAGACGCTGGACCGTGCGCAGAAATTCCTGAGCCTGGTAGCGCTGCTGGCTGCGCTGTTGTCAGCCGTGGCCGTGGCGCTGGCCGCGCGCGGGTTTGCGGCGGAGCACCTCGACGCTTCGGCCATGCTGCGTGTGCTGGGGCAGAGCCAGCGCACCATTGCTGGGGCCTACACCACGGAGTTCGCGTTGATCGGCCTGTTTGCCAGCTCCTTGGGTGTGGCGCTGGGCTATGTGGTGCACTACGCGTTTGTGCTGCTGCTGGCGGGATTGGTGGAATCGGCCTTGCCTTCGCCCAGTCTGTGGCCGGTGGTGTTTGGCCTGGGCATGGGGCTCACGCTGCTGTTTGCGTTTGGCTTGCCGCCGGTGCTGCAGCTGGCGCAGGTGCCGCCATTGCGGGTGATCCGGCGTGATGTGGGGGGGCTCAAGCCCGCATCGCTGGCAGTGCTGGGTATCGGCATTGCGGGCTTCGCTGCGCTGTTGCTGGCCGTCAGCAGTGACATCAAGCTGGGTCTGATTGCCGTGGGCGGTTTTGCCGGCGCCGTGGCGCTGTTTGCAGGCCTGTCATGGGTGGCGGTCAAGCTTCTGCGCAAGAGCGTGAACGAAAGCACGGCCCCGCGCTGGCTTGTACTGGCCACGCGGCAGATTTCTGCGCGCCCGGCCTATGCCGTGGTGCAGGTCAGCAGTCTGGCGGTGGGTCTGCTGGCCCTGGTGCTGCTGGTGCTGCTGCGCACCGACCTCATCAGCAGCTGGCGCAAGGCGACCCCGCCCGATGCCCCCAACCGTTTTGTCATCAACGTGATGCCTGACCAGTCGGAGGCCTTTCAGCAGACGCTCAAGGACAGCGGAGTGGGTCGCTACGACTGGTACCCCATGATCCGCGGCCGGCTGGTGGCCGTGAACGGCAAACCAGTGGGCCCCGACAATTACACCGACGACCGCGCCAAGCGCCTGGTGGACCGAGAATTCAACCTGTCCAACGCTGTGGAGGCACCGCCCCACAACCAGGTGGTAGCAGGACGCTGGACGCCCGGCGAGGAGGGCGCCATCAGCGTGGAAGAAGGTATCGCCCAGACGCTGGGCCTGCAGCTGGGTGACCGTTTGCAGTTCGATATGGGCGGCGTGCAGGACGAGGCCCGCATCACCAGCCTGCGCAAGGTGGACTGGGGCTCCATGCGCGCCAACTTCTTTGTGATGTACCCGGTGGCGGAGGTCAAGGATGTCCCGGTCACCTACCTGGCCGCCTACCGCGCTCCAGAAACCCACGGTTTCGACAACGCGCTGGTGCGCCAGTTTCCCAACATCACCAACGTGGACATGGGCGCCACCATTGCCCAGGTGCAGCGGGTGCTGGAGCAGGTGATCCGGGCGGTTGAGTTCTTGTTTGCCTTCACGCTCGCAGCTGGGCTGGTGGTGCTGTTTGCCGCCGTCACGGCCACCCGCGAAGAGCGCGCACGCGAGTACGCCATCATGCGTGCCGTGGGGGCCCGTGCCAGCCTGCTGCGCCAGGTGCAGCGGGCCGAGCTGGTGGGGGTGGGCCTGCTGGCGGGCTTTCTGGCCAGCGCGGTGGCGGTGGGCGTGGGCTGGGCATTGGCGCGTTATGTGTTTGATTTCACCTGGACCGCCGCCCCCTGGGTGCCGCTGGCCGGTGCGCTCGCGGGCGCGGTGCTGGCGCTGGCCGCAGGCTGGTGGGGGCTGCGCGAGGTGCTGCTGCGCCCGGTGGTGGACACGCTCAGGCGGTCTGCCGAGTAACGGGACAGCAGCAGGCGCACTGCACTGCGTCCGGAAAGGGTGAGAGTCCGCATGAGCGTCCTCTGCCTTTGGCCGGTGCCGAGCGCTTTCCGAGGGGGGTTGTCGTGGCAGCTGCGGGACATTGCTCGCCCCGCGATGCAACGACCGCACGCGGCGCAAGGTGTTGCGGCCATTGGCCTCGCCGGGCCAGAGTTTGAATAAAAACAGACGATAGCGCCGAATTCATATGCGCTGATAGCTATCAAATAGATAGTAAATACTCGCCAATGCGCTGGCTGCGCTTACTGCATTTTTGCTGCTCCGGGCCCGAAAAATCGCTTTTTGGGCCACCGGTGCGACAATAGAGGGCTAAATGACAAGTTCCTTTTCCAATCTATCGCTGGCTGAGCCGCTGGCGCGCGCCGTAGCCGAAATGGGCTACGAGTCCATGACGCCCATCCAGGCGCAGGCCATCCCGGTGGTGCTCACCGGCCAGGACGTGATGGGCGCGGCCCAGACCGGCACCGGCAAAACCGCCGCGTTCTCGCTGCCTTTGCTGCAGCGCCTGCTCAAGCACGAGAGCAGTTCCACATCCCCCGCTCGTCACCCTGTGCGCGCTCTGGTGCTGTTGCCCACCCGTGAGCTGGCCGACCAGGTGGCCCAGCAGATTGCGCTGTACGCCAAGTACACCAAACTGCGCAGCACGGTGGTGTTTGGCGGCATGGACATGAAGCCCCAGACCATCGAGCTGAAAAAAGGCGTCGAAGTGCTGGTGGCTACGCCGGGCCGCCTGCTCGACCATATCGAGGCCAAGAATGCGGTGCTCAACCAGGTGGAGTACGTGGTGCTCGACGAGGCCGACCGCATGCTCGACATCGGTTTTCTGCCCGACCTGCAGCGCATCCTGAGTTACCTGCCCAAGCAGCGCACCACGCTTCTGTTCAGCGCCACCTTCTCGCCCGAGATCAAGCGCCTGGCCAGCAGCTACCTGCAGAACCCCATCACCATTGAGGTGGCCCGCCCGAACGAAACGGCCTCCACGGTGGAGCAGCGCTTTTACAGCGCCAATGATGACGACAAGCGCCGAGCCATCCACCAGGTGCTCAAGACGCGCGGCATCAAGCAGGCTTTTATCTTCGTGAACAGCAAGCTCGGATGCGCCCGTTTGGCGCGCAGCCTGGAGCGTGAGGGCCTCAAGACCGCAGCCTTGCACGGCGACAAGAGCCAGGACGAGCGACTGAAGGCGCTGGAAGCCTTCAAGAGCGGCGAGGTTGATCTGCTGGTGTGTACCGATGTGGCTGCGCGCGGCCTGGACATCAAGGACGTGCCTGCGGTGTTCAACTTCGACGTGCCTTTCAATGCGGAAGACTATGTGCACCGCATTGGCCGCACGGGCCGTGCGGGCGCGTCCGGTCTGGCCGTCACACTGGTGTCGGGCAGCGATGCCCGCCTGGTGGCCGACATTGAGAAGCTGATCAAGAAAAAGATCGATCTCGAAGCCATCGAATACGAAGAAGACCGCCCCCGCGGCCGCATCAACGACGGCCGCCGCGCATGGCGTGAAGCAGGCGAGACCGGTGATCCGCGCGATGTGATTCCAGCTGCCGTGCGTGAGCGCAACGAGCGCCGTGAACCCCGCGAGCCGCGTGAACACCACCGGGGTTTCCGCCCTGCCGTGGCCTCGCGCGATCCCTTCTTCGAAAAGCCTTACGAACCCAGCAGTGCGGATACCGCCCCCGCCTGGGAGGCCGCCGCCAAATCGCCTGCGCGCAGCAGCATTTCGGCCAACATCAAGCCCAAGCGCAAGGTGGCAGCCTTGTTCAAGGCGGTTCAACCCGAGACCTCCACGCAGTAACGGCTGCCGCTCGTTGCGCTGGCTGCCGTGGTGTGCGTCCCGGGCGCGTTGACTGCCCGGGTCAATCCCCAGTTCCCCAGCTCTAGCCCGGCTGCTGCGCCTGTTCGCAGTGCACCTGCAGCAGCTCCCGCTCTGCCAGCGTCGCGCCAAAACGCACGGCGCTCAGGCACCCCCCCCATACACAGCCAGTGTCCAGGCCCAGCAGGTCGCTGCGGTTGAGCCACCCCAAGGTGGACCAGTGGCCAAAGGCCATCAGCGTGCCAGCGGTGCGCCGGCCCGGCACATCAAACCAGGGCATCAGGCCCTCTGGGGCAGCGCTGGCGCTTTCGGTGCTTTCAAAATCCATCACACCGTCGGATGAGCAAAAGCGCATGCGCGTCAGCGCGTTCACGATCACACGCAGCCGGTCGGTGCCTGTGAGGGTATCGCTCCAGTGGTCCGGCGTGTTGCCATACATGCTGTGCAAGAAGGCGGGCAGGTCCGGACTACCCAGCACGGCATGGACCTCCTGCGCGCGTTCCAGGGTGTCCGTGGGGGTCCAGGCAGGTACCACGCCCGCATGCACCATCAGCAGGGTCTGGCCGGCATGCTCGTGGGCCCGCGCCAATGGCTGGTGGCGCAGCCACTCGAGCAAAGCGCTGCGGTCCGGGGCGTCGAGCACCGAGGCCAGGGTGTCGCGGCGTGAGGGTTTGCGCGCGCCGTGTGCGGCAGCGAGCAAGTGCAGGTCGTGGTTGCCCAGCAGGCAGCGGATGGCCTCGCCCTGCTGCAGGCAGCGGCGTAGCACGGCGGCGGAGTCGGGGCCACGGTTGACGAGGTCCCCCAGCAGGTACACCGTGTCACGGCTGGCAGAAAAGCCGATGGTGTCCAGCAGGCGCCCCAGGGCGTCGTCGCAGCCCTGAATGTCGCCGATACAGTAAAGTGCCATGATGGTCTTCGGTTGCAAACCTGATTGAGTGAAGCATGGATTTTCTGCTGATCGCGCTGCTGACCCTGCTCAACGGCGTGTTCGCGATGTCCGAGCTGGCGCTGGCGTCAAGTCGCAGGTCGCGCCTGACCGCCATGGCCGAGGCGGGAGACAAGGGCGCACAGGCCGCTCTGGCGCTGCTTGAGAACCCCACGCAGTTTTTGTCCTCGGTGCAAGTGGGCATCACCTCCATTGGCATGCTCAACGGGATCCTCGGAGAGGCTGCTTTCAGCGATGACCTGGGGCTGTGGCTGCAGCAGCTCGGGATGCCTGTGCGGGCCGCCAGCATCACCGCCACCGCGCTGGTGGTAACCGTCATCACCTTCGTCACCATCGTGTTTGGCGAACTGGTGCCCAAACGCATCGGACAGCTCTATCCCGAGGCGGTGTCCCGCCTGGTGGCGCGACCCATGGCCTGGGTGGCCCGGGTGGCCAAGCCTTTTGTGCGCCTGTTGTCGCTCTCCACCCAAGGAGTGCTGCGCCTGGTGCAGGTGGACAACACAGCAGGGCGTTCGGTCACGGAAGAAGAAATCGTTGCCAGCCTGGAAGAAGGGCGCGAGGCCGGTGTGATCGAGCACCATGAGCACCAGATGGTGCAAAACGTCTTTCGCCTGGATGATCGGCCATTGACTTCGCTGATGGTGCCGCGCAGTGATGTGGGCTGGCTCGATGCAGGGTGGTCGGTATTGCAGGGCTTGCAGCAGGCGGGCCGTGGCGGTGAGCATGCCGCGCATTCGTGGTACCCCGTGTGTCGCAACTCTCTGGACGAGGTGGTGGGTATTGTGAGCGTGGCCCGGTTGCTGGAGCTGGGGCCTAGTGCGCCCGGCACGCTGGAACAGTATGTGAAGCCCGCCGCCTTTTTGCCCGAGACCTTGAGCGGCATGGAGCTGCTGGAGCAGTTTCGAGCGCGCTCGGGGCGCATGGTGTTTGTGGTGGACGAATATGGCGTGGTGCAGGGCATCATGACCCCGCACGATCTGCTCGAAGCCATTACCGGTGAATTGCAGCCCGGCGCTGCCGCCGATGCCTGGGCTACCCCGCGTGATGATGGCGCATGGCTGCTGGATGGGCTGATGCCTGTGTCCGAACTCAAGGCGCGCCTGGATATTCGAGATCTGCCGCAGGAAGACCGTGGGCGGTATAACACCCTGGCGGGGTTTTTGATGGCAGAAACGGGGCATTTACCTGCCGTAGGCGAACAGATTGTGTGCGTGGGCTGGATATTCGAGGTGCTGGCCCTGGAGGGCAAACGCATTGACCGCGTATTGGCACTGCCTGACGGCGCACTTTGAAGCCTTTGTGGCTTCTTGGACCACCTGCTGTCCAGGTGCTGAATATGCCAGGCAGTATTTTTGTAGTTTCTTAATGCAAAATCTTTACCCCGGCGTGTGCTTGCAGCGGTTATCCATATAATAGTGCTGTCACCAACCCCATTTTCTTATTCAGACACCATGACCAGCTACAAAGAACTTTTGAAGCAGCGTGAAGCGCTTGAGCAACAAATCAGCGAAGCCCGTCGCCGAGAATTGTCGGACGCTGTTTCCCAAGTGCGCGCCTTGGTGGCCGAATATGGTCTGACCGCGCAGGATGTGTTCCCTGCGGGCAAGGCCGCAGGGAAAACCGGCCGCAGCTCTACCGCAGGCACCAAAGTGGCCCCCAAATACCGCGACCCGGCGACTGGCCAGACATGGACCGGCCGTGGCAAGGCGCCCAAGTGGATTCAGAACGAAAACCGCGAAAAGTTCGCCATCTGAGAACCGGCATTCGCTGCACTCAAAAAAATAGCCCGCAACTGCGGGCTATTTTTTTGGGTGGCCTGGCATGGGGCGCCGAACTACCCAGCCTGGCCCAGCATCTGGAGCCTTCATACCTCGCTGGCGGCACAAAATCTGCGCCCTGCATTCACTGGGTGGATACCGCAAAATCACGCTATCCCAACCAGCCACTGCCCACGGAACCCAAAAATTCGGTCTGCGTGTTGTGGTTCAAACCACCCCAGGCGATCAGTCCGCAGCATATTGCTGCGCCATCTCCCGCAGTACCTGGGCAGTAAATGCGTCGGCCGGGAAAAACGATTCCACCGCCAGCTCCTGCAGCGTCACATCCACTGGCGTGCCGAATATCGTCGTGGTGCTGATGAGCGACAGCATGCCGTGCATGCTATTGAAACAAAACGGCATCACCACACCCAGCATTTCTCCCGCCATGACGAGTGGTGTGGATTCATCGGGCGCGGGGTATTCCAGCAGTTCGGCCTGCAGGGCCAGCAATGCCGGGTCCCCCGTGGCATGAATTTGCTGGCGCAGGCGCTCAAAGAGGTGGTGGCGCCATTGCGCCAGATTGGCGATGCGTGACGCCAGGCCGTCGGGGTGCAGGCTCAGGCGGAACACGTTGATGGGGGGCGCGAGCAGTTCAGGGCTCACATGCGCGGCCAACAAGGCCTGCGCTGCGCGGTTGGCTGCCACCACGTTCCAGCAGCGGTCGAGTGCGATGGCGGGGCAGGGCTCATGGCCCTTGAGCACCAGCTCGACGGCTTGGCGCGCTGCGGTCAGTGCCGGGTCGTCCAGCGCGCGTTCTCGGTACATGGGGGCGTAGCCGGCTGCCACCAGCAGTGCATTGCGTTCGCGCAGCGGGATGGCCAGGCGCTCGCACAGGCGCAGCACCATGTCGCGGCTGGGATTGGTGCGGCCGGTTTCCATGAAGCTCACGTGCCGCGTGGAGATGTCTGCCTCGTCGGCCAGCTCCAGCTGACTCAGGTGCCGCTGCTGGCGCCAGGTGCGCAGGTGGTCGCCAAAACTGGCAGGCCCCGCCGCTGTGCTGCGGTGCGGCAGCGGATGGCGCGGGGTGCGGCGAGAGGGGGTGGAGGGTGCGGACGTCATGCCTCGCATCCTAGGCCCAACCAGGCCGCAGGCCATTACCTGCCATGTCATCGACGCCATGCACCGCAGCGGCAACGATGCAGCCTTCTTCAACCCCCCAAGGAGCTTGCCATGTTGAACCTGTTGTCTTCCCCCTCCCTTTTGCGTGCCGTGGTCTGGTTCGATGCGTCCACCGGGCTGCTGTTGGGCGCCTTGCATCTGCTGCTGACGGCGTCGCTGGCCGAATGGCTGGGGCTGCCGCACGGACTGCTGGTGGTGTCCGGCGTTTTGCTGCTGGGCTACGCAGCACTGGCCACCCGCATTGCCCGCGCGCGCACCATGCCGCGCGGAGGGCTGTGGGCGCTGATCGCCGCCAACTTTGGATGGGCGTTGGCCAGCCTGGTGCTGCTGCTCGGTAACGCCGTGGCACCCACGTTGCTGGGCCAGGCGTACCTGGTGGTGCACGTGGTCTCGGTGGCGCTCATTGCTGAGCTGCAGTGGATGGGTGTGCGCCGCCTGCCTGCATGGGCCGCTGCTTAGCTCTGTTTTGCTATATATTTGATAGCTATTGAGCCATAAGGATGTAGCGCTTGGCCGATTTTCTCCGCAAAAATGGTGAAAAGAGCGTCGTATGAGCCTCTGCGCCAGGGCGGCGTGGCACAGCGGCATACCCCCAACGATTGCGCCGTCATGGGGGACTGCCAGAATAGACGCTGTTGCCTTATCAAGGAGTTCGCCATGGCCTCATCGTCCAAGCCGCTAGCCAAACCGTCGTCCCGACCCGCACGCCACGCCTTTGCCAACACGCTCAAGGGCTTCAAAACGGCGTCGGGCAAGGAGGGCAAGTTCTACTCTCTGCCCGCGCTGGCCAAGCAGTTTCCGCAGATCCAGCGTCTGCCGGTGTCGATCCGCATCGTGCTCGAGTCGGTGCTGCGCAATTGCGACGGCCGCAAGGTGACGGCCGAGCATGTGCAACAGCTTGCGCACTGGGCGCCCAATGCCGCGCGCACCGACGAGATCCCTTTTGTCGTCTCGCGCGTGGTGCTGCAGGACTTCACCGGTGTGCCTTTGCTGGCCGATCTGGCCGCCATGCGCAGCGTGGCCGCCAAGCTGGGCAAGAACCCCAAGAAGATCGAGCCCCTGGTGCCGGTGGACCTGGTGGTGGACCACTCGATCATGGTCGACCACTACGGCAAGAAGAATTCGCTCGACCTGAACATGAAGCTCGAATTCCAGCGCAACAAAGAGCGCTATGAGTTCATGAAGTGGGGCATGCAGGCCTTTGACACCTTTGGTGTGGTGCCCCCGGGCTTTGGCATCGTGCACCAGGTCAACCTCGAATACCTGGCGCGCGGCGTGCACAAGCGCAAGGATGGCGTGTACTACCCCGACACCCTGGTGGGCACCGACAGCCACACCACCATGATCAACGGCATCGGCGTGGTGGGTTGGGGCGTGGGCGGCATCGAGGCCGAGGCCGCCATGCTGGGCCAGCCGGTGTACTTCCTCACGCCCGATGTGGTGGGCTTTGAGATGACCGGCCAGCTGCGCGAGGGCGTGACCGCCACCGACCTGGTGCTCACGGTGACCGAGCTGCTGCGCCAGCACAAGGTGGTGGGCAAGTTCGTGGAGTTCTTTGGCGAAGGCACGCGCACCCTGGCGCTGCCCGACCGCGCCACCATCGGCAACATGGCGCCGGAGTACGGCGCCACCATGGGCTTCTTCCCGGTGGACGAAAAGACCATCGACTACTTCAAGGGCACGGGCCGTACCAAGGGCGAGATCGAAGCCTTCGAGGCCTACTTCAAGGCCCAGGGGCTGTTTGGTGTGCCGCTGGCCGGCGAGGTCGACTATTCGCAGGTCGTCAAGCTCGACCTTGGCAGCGTCACCCCCAGCCTGGCGGGCCCCAAGCGCCCGCAAGACCGCATCGAGCTGGGCAAGGTCAGCAGCCAGTTCGCTGAGCTGTTCAGCAAGCCCAACGCGCAAAACGGCTTCAACCGCCCGGCAGAGCTGCTGCACACGCGCCATCACATCCACCGCCATGGCGAAGCTGTCGGCGAAGAGGCTACGCCAGACGGCAAGCCCACGCCGGCCGGCGCACCGCGCTCGGTGGTCGAGATGGAGGCCAACAAACCTGCACTGGCCACTGCGCACGGCGAGGCCCGCGCAGCCACGCTGCCCGCCAAGGGGGCTGACCCCACAGTGGGCAATGGCGACGTGCTGATTGCCGCCATCACCAGCTGCACCAACACCAGCAACCCCAGCGTGCTGCTGGCTGCAGGCCTCTTGGCCAAGAAAGCGGTGGAGGCAGGCCTCAAGGTGCAGCCGCACATCAAGACCTCGCTGGCCCCCGGCTCGCGCATCGTCACCGAATACCTCACGCAGACCGGGCTGCTGCCGTACCTGGAAAAGCTGGGCTTTGCGCTGGCGGGCTATGGCTGCACCACCTGCATCGGCAACGCGGGCGACCTCACCCCCGAATTGAACGAGGTCATCACCAGCAACGATCTGGTCTGCGCAGCCGTGCTGTCGGGCAACCGCAACTTCGAGGCGCGCATCCACCCCAACCTCAAGGCCAACTTTCTGGCCAGCCCGCCACTGGTGGTGGCGTATGCCATCGCGGGCACGGTGCTCAAAGACCTGATGACCGAACCCGTGGGTAAGGGCAAGGGTGGCAAGGACATCTACCTGGGCGACATCTGGCCCACCAGCGATGAAGTCCATGCCCTGCTCAAGTTCGCCATGAACGGCAAGGCCTTCCGCGAAAACTACGCCAAGGTGGCGACCGACCCTGGAAAGCTGTGGGAGAAGATCAAGGGAGTCAGTGGCACGGCCTACACCTGGCCCGCCAGCACATACATTGCAGAGCCGCCGTTTTTTGCCCAGTTCGCACTGGACAAAGGCGCTGCGGCCGCGTCGGCGGTGCACGGCGCGCGCATCATGGCGCTGTTCGGCGACTCCATCACCACCGACCACATCTCGCCCGCAGGCTCCATCAAGGAAAGCTCACCCGCAGGCCAGTGGCTGCTGCAGCATGGCGTGCAAAAGGCAGACTTCAACAGCTACGGCGCCCGCCGGGGCAACCATGACGTGATGATGCGCGGCACCTTTGCCAACGTGCGCATCAAGAACCTGATGATTCCGCCCACCGCCGATGGCTCGCGTGAAGAGGGCGGCGTCACGTTGTTCCAGAACGATGGTCCGCTGCAGGGCGAGAAGATGTTCATCTTTGATGCCGCCATGCAGTACATGGCGCAGGGCACGCCCACCGTGATTTTTGCGGGCGAAGAGTACGGCACCGGCTCCAGCCGCGACTGGGCCGCCAAGGGCACGCAACTGCTCGGCATCAAGGCGGTGGTGGCGCGCAGCTTTGAGCGCATTCACCGCTCCAACCTCGTGGGCATGGGCGTGTTGCCGCTGCAGTTCAAGGCGGGCGATTCTTGGGAAACGCTGGGCCTGACGGGCAATGAGGTGATTGATGTGGTGCCTGATGCCGCACTCACGCCACAGAGCGATGCGAGGCTGGTCATCCACCGTGCCGACGGCACGCGCCAGGAAGTGACGGTGACCCTGCGCATCGACACCCCCATCGAGGTGGACTACTACCAGGCCGGCGGCATCTTGCCGTTTGTGCTGCGCCAGCTGCTGGAGGGTTGAGGGCCCGCTGCATCCTTCTTCCTTGCCGCATCGCGCCCTGCGCTGATGCGTGCACGCAACGCCTGGGCGCAGCGCCGTCCCGGGTTGTCTTGGACGGGGCTTTGGCCCCGTTTTTCATGGTGCGAGCGCTCTGGTCATTTCCTTACGCGTAGATACACTTGTGACGTTGTGCGGCCATTTCGCTGGCACTGCCATTCACCCCTTCGTCCATGCCACCTCCCAACAGCTCTCCGACAGCGCGCATGCCCTGGTCGGATGCGCCCGCCATCACCGTGGTGCTGGTGGTGGCAGTGCTGGCGCTGGTCGTGGTGCCGCTGGCGCAGATGCTGGGGGATGGGGCGGGCGCCCAGCACGGGCTGGAACCGTTGCTGGAGCTGGTGGCGGTGCTGCTGGGACTGCTGGTGGTGTCGGTGTCCCTGCACGCCCTGGAGGCGCAGGAGCAGGCGCGCGCCAATGTCCTGGTGGTGGGTTTTGGCGTAGCGGCGGCCTGCAATTTTCTGCACGGGGTGCTGGTGCACTCCGGCCCTGTGCACATGCCGCCGGGCAGTGCCGACATGTCGTTGTGGCTGAGCAGTTGGGCGCGTGTGGCCGAGGCCCTGACCTTGGGGCTCACCGCCACGCGCTTGTCGGCCCCCGGGCCGGCCCGCGCCTGGCTGGCAGCGGCGGGGGGTGTCACGCTGGTGCTGGCAGGGTCGTCGCTGGGGCCGCTGCCCCAGTGGTTTGCCCATGCTGCAGAAGGTGCCCTGCGCCAGGTGGTGGCCGTGGGGCTCGCCCTGGCCTTGGCCGCCAGCGCGGTGGTGCTGCATCGCCGCAGCCGCAGCGAAGATGCACCGCGTGAACGCCTGTTTGCCTGGGCGGCCGGAGCGTTCGTGTGCGGCGAGGTCACGGTGGGCGCGCTGGGCGGGCATTCGATGCTGGGTGGAGTGCTGTCCCATGGCTTTCGGGTGGTGGCGTATGCGCTGCTGTACCAGGCGGTGTTTGATGCAGGCATCCGCCGCCCGTTTGCGCGCATCCAGGAGGCTGAGAGCCGGTTGCGCGAGAGCGAGGGGCGTCTGTCATTGCTGGGGCGCAACCTGCCGCACAGCGTGTTGTTCCAGATCGTGCGCGAGCTGGATGGCCGGGTGCATTTTGTGCACATGGGCGACGCCATCGAACGGCTGAACGGGGTACGCGTCGAAGACGTGTTGCAGGACCCACGCGTGCTTTACCGGCAGATCCTCCCGGAAGACATAGATCGCCTGCGGCAGGCAGAGCGCCAGTCCTACCTGTCCATGACCAGTCTGGAGGCGGTGTTTCGGGTGCGCCGCACCGACGGCCAGGTGCGCTGGATGCACCTGAGTTCGTCGCCGCGCCGGCTGCAGGATGGCCGGGTGCTGTGGGATGGCGTGCAGACCGACATCACCGCCCACCACCAAGCCGAAGAGGCCGCGCACGCCCAGCAGGCGCTCATGGCCAACACGCTGCGCCATGTGCCGGGTGGTGTGTCGCGGATTGATCGGGACTTGCGCGTGCTGTACGTCAATGAACAGCAGGCACGCTGGCTCT
Source organism: Acidovorax sp. 22279 (assembly GCF_052045435.1). Classification (NCBI taxonomy): domain Bacteria; kingdom Pseudomonadati; phylum Pseudomonadota; class Betaproteobacteria; order Burkholderiales; family Comamonadaceae; genus Acidovorax; species Acidovorax sp. 22279. The sequence continues at coordinate 1,900 of NZ_JBQEOV010000007.1, read as the reverse complement.
ACACCACGCCCCAGGCGCTGGAAGGGCAGCGGCTGCAGGATGTGATCCCGCCCGAAGTGTTCGCGCGCATCCACCCGCATCTTGAAAAAGCCTTTGCGGGCGAGACCGCGGTGTTCGAAAACCGCATTGACGGCCCTGACGGCACACAGTTTCGCCACACCACCATCGCCCCAGAGAGCGTGACGGCGCAAGGGGTGGCAGCCGTGGTGCTGTTTGCCTACGACTTGACGGCGCTCAAGCGCATCGAACAAGAATTGGCCCAGCAGAAGGCGCATCTGGCCAGCGTGGTCAATGCCATGCCGGACATGGTGTTCATGAAGGACACCAACGGGGTGTACTTGTCGGTCAACCCGGTATTCGAGCGTTTTGCGGGCCGGCCCGAACGCGATGTGGTGGGCCGAAACGACTACGACCTGACCAACGCGGCCGAGGCCGAGCGCTTTCGCAAGTACGACCAGCGCGCCATGCAGGCCTGGCAGCCGCTGGTGTATGAGGAAACGCTCACCTTCGCCGAAGACGGCTACCAGGGCCAGTTCGAGACCATCAAGACGCCCATCCGCGATCTGCATGGCCGCGTGACGGGCATTCTGGGCGTGTGCCGCGACATCACTGACCGCAAACGCGCCGAACAGGAGATCGAACGCCTGGCGTTCTACGACGCGCTCACGGGCCTGCCCAACCGCCGCCTGCTGCTGGACCGCCTGCAACGCTCCATCGCCGCCTGCCAGCGCACCAGGAACCTCGGGGCCCTGCTGTTCATCGACCTCGATAACTTCAAAGACCTCAACGACACCCTGGGCCACGACATGGGCGACCAGCTCCTGGCCCAGGTCGCCGCCCGCCTGGTGGGCAGCGTGCGCGAAGCCGACACCGTGGCCCGCTTCGGCGGCGACGAATTCGTCGTCATGCTCGAAGCCCTGGCCCCTGACCTGCAAAACGCCGCCACCCAGGCAGAAACCGTCGCCGAAAAACTCCTGGCCAGCCTGAACCAGCCCTTTGACCTGGACGGCGCCCAGCACTACAGCACCCCCAGCATCGGCATCACCCTCTTTGGCGACGAACGCCTCACCGTGGACGAACTCCTCAAGCGCGCCGACCTGGCCATGTACCAGGCCAAAGCCGCAGGACGCAACACCCAGCGCTTCTTCGACCCCGACATGCAGGCGGCCGTCAACGCCCGCTCCAACCTCGAAGCCGACCTGCGCCAGGGCCTGGCCCGGGGCGAATTGCTCGTGCACTACCAGCCCGTCGTGGACCACCACGCCCGCCTGCTGGGCGCAGAAGCCCTCGTGCGCTGGCGCCACCCCCAGCGCGGCATGATCAGCCCCGGCGACTTCATCCCCCTGGCAGAACAGACCGGCCTCATCCTCCCGCTGGGCCAATACGTGCTCCAGACCGCCTGCGAACAACTGCAGCGCTGGAGCCAGCACCCAGACACCGCTCACCTGTCCATCTCCGTCAACGTCAGCGCCCGCCAGTTCCGCCAACCCGGCTTCGTGGCCGAAGTGCTGCAAACCTTGAAGAACCACAACGCAGACCCCCGGCAACTCAAGCTCGAACTCACCGAAAGCCTGCTGCTGGGAGACATCGAAGACACCATCGCGCGCATGGTGCAGCTCAAAAGCGAAGGCGTGGGGTTTGCGCTCGATGACTTTGGCACCGGCTACTCGTCCCTGTCCTACCTCAAGCGCCTGCCACTGGACCAGGTGAAGATCGACCAGAGCTTCGTGCGGGACGTGCTGACGGACCCGAACGACGCGGCGATCGTGCGGACCATCCTGGCGCTGGCCAAGAGCCTGGACCTGGAGGTGGTGGCGGAGGGGGTGGAGACGACGGGGCAGCTGTCGTTCCTGAGGCTGCATGGGTGCGAGGGGTTCCAGGGGTATCTGTTTGGAAGGCC